>NZ_JAIWNS010000212.1 GCF_020216685.1 Methanospirillum hungatei
CCAGGATCTGTCCCTCGATATGGTTCATCTCCGGATATTCAGGAAAATTTTCATGAAAATACCGGGAAGGCTCGTCAAGGAATCGGGCAAAGGTACTGACCACAGTATCGCTGAAATCATCACCCGGTTCATATCTCCGAACCGTTATCTCTTTTCCCCTGATTATCACGCAATACGATACTGTGGCGAATTCAGCGGTCAGTTGATTGATCTCATCACAGAGGTGAGTAAATGGTTCAGATGCAATATAGTGCCTCAGATACTCCTGTAGATCAAAAAAGCCCTGTGAGTTCAGTGTACAGGCATTAAGTTCATGGACAAGCCCCCTGACGGTATCACAATAAATCCGGGCAGCATCAAAGAACCAGCTCTTTTTTTGCCAGGGATAATGGAGTTTTTCAGACTGAACCAGATGACTTCGCATCATCTGCATCCCTTGTGCAAATCGTGATACTGCTGTGTGGATCTGTTCATTCTCCAGGTCACGAACGATCTCATGTTGGTAGCTGATCTCCCTGATGCCGGGTAACGGGGCATAAAAATACGGTTTCAGGTTATACTCTTCATACCCGCTGATAATGGCGTGAACAATCTGATCTATGTGCAGATCAGAGAAGAAATCCGGTTCTGTGACACTGTTTTCTCGAATGTCATCTTCCGGTCCCTGGAAAAGAATGCTATAAAAGACCATTCAGCATCTCCCCATGCTTTCGAAAATAGCCGCAAAATAACCTGTTCCATCCTCCATCACTGAAAACTGATGAAAAGAATGGTTTGCAAAATTAATCCCGCATAGAGATGGATATTCCCAACTCATGTATTCACCTTCATATGTTCCTTCCGGGTAGAGGTCATTAGCACGGAGCGGTTTTCGGTGGACCTCATCACCGGCAGGAATCCGTGAAGGGAGGACCTGCTGTATGTACCTATTGGAGAAATTTCATAATAAATGGTGAGGGTCTGATTTTACCAATGCCAGAAAAGGCAGAGGAATTTTACGATTCCTGATTACCCAGAGATCGCCGTACCCTGATAAAGACGATGCAGGCGGCAAGTGACAACAGGGCCGGGACTACCGGTGCAAGTGATGCATTTGTCTCATACATCCATCCGATGAGAATCCCTCCGATAAAAAACCCTGCTCCATAGACCGTATTGAATATGCCATAGGCAGTTCCCCGCTTTGATATATGAATACTGTCTGCTATGGCAGCACGAAGGACGGTCTCCTGAATCCCCATGGATATTCCAAAGAGGATTGCAGAGAGGAAGATGAGTTCCCTGCTCATGCCAAATCCCAGAAAAGGCAGGATGATACCGATAAGCGGGATAGGAAGGAGGAGGATAATCCCTTTTGTATCATAGAGTCTGCCGGCTATGGGAGCTATTGCTGCATCGACCAGCATGGCACCGGCATAGAGAAGAGGTATTTCATATGCGACTAAAAGCCCGGTCTGTAATGCATGAAAGGAGATGAGCGGGAAGGAGAGAAACCCGGCAGTGCAGAGGAGGGTGAAGACTGAGAACAAGACAAATTCCTTACCGATGCCGGTAGTATCACTCCGGAGGGCACTATGGCCTTTCTCAAATGACACCGGATCAGGAAGGAGTCTCCATGCAACCAGGACAAGTCCGATGAGGATGATAAACGGTATGAAGAGGAGAAGAAATCCCTCCTTATAGGTCCCGGTCCCTGCTAGAGCGACTGCAAGGATGACTGGGCCTGCAACCGCTCCGATCTGGTCCAGGAGTTCATGAATGCCAAATCCCATCCCCCTGCCGATAGGTGCGGTTGCATGGGAGAGGATGGTGTCTTTTGGCGGGGACCGGATTCCCTTCCCGATTCGTTCAAGTATGAAGAGAACTGCTGCCATCTCCCATGAACCGGTAAAGGCGAGAAGTGGCACCGTGATGAGCATCCCATATCCGAGAGCGGTCAAAGCCCAGTACATCCTGGTAGAGTCTGCAACCCTGCCTGATATGAGCCGGACTGCATATCCCAAAAACTCACCGGCGCCGGTTATCGTCCCGACAAGGACTGCAGATGCACCAAGGGTCAGCAGGTAGGGGCCACTGATACTCCTGGCTCCCTCGTAGATAATATCACCACAGAGGGCGACTATGCCAAGGATAATAATAATCCGGTATGCCGTTTTATGGCCGGTCCGGTCCAGGGTCATAGATGATACTCTGTTCTGATTTGATTTATGGTTCACTTCAGAAACAAGGAATCGGTTCCACTCATCTGCTTTAAATAGTATGACTGAATATTATCTTTCATAAACCCGTTTTCTGACCCGTGAGGTACCATGTTCTGAAAAACGGGTCAGGAAATTGGAAAATCATCGATCATGGACATCCTGATATTTTCTCTCCTCCTTATCGCCTCAGCGGGTATCATGCTGGGTTTTGGCATATATAGCAGGCGGTATTCTTCCAACCCTGCAACTGTACCTTATCAGTTGCTCATGTATTTTGCAGCCGCATGGTCTCTGATATATGCCCTGGAGCTCTCCTCACCCAATCTTCAGACAAAGATCTTCTGGCACAATATCAAGTTTATTTTTCTTCCATTTCTTCCGGTCTTTGAATTGTGGCTGGTCATTACGTTTCTTCGACGCGAAAACTGGATTTCTGGATGGAGATTTGGTCTTCTCTGCATTATTCCTACTCTCTCCGTCCTTTTTGCTCTTTGAAGTCCGCTTCATGCACTCTTTCGGTATCAGTTTGAACTCAAAGAGATCGGGGAATTTTCTGTTCTGACGTATGTTTCTGGTCCGTTCTTTCAGCTTCACATGGTTTACTCATACACTCTCATCTTCCTGGCCTTTCTCCTGCTGGTCTTTATCAGGGATGGAACTCATCGGATGTATCTGAAACAACGGATTATTTTAGCCCTTGCACTATTCCTGCCGGTTATCATTGCATTATCATATGATCTGGGATTCACCTTCATACCTGGCGTAAATCCGGCACCGGCATTCTTCTGGGTGATGGGAATTCTCTACAGTATTGCATTATTCAGGTACAAACTCTTTGACCTGGTCCCGATAGTCCGGAGTACAGTGATTGATCGGATGGGAATGCCCATGATCGTTCTGAATAATGAAGAGAAGATAGTCGATATCAATCCTGCAGCTGTCCGCCTGCTTGATGCAATACAATCCCCTGTCGGGATTTCACTGAAAACCTGTGCATCCGCCTGGCCGGAACTTGTGAGTTTTGCATCAGGGGATTTTCAAGGACGGCAGGAGATTATTCGGAAGGAAAAGGATCAGAATTTCAATTATGAAGCCAGAATTGATCTTCTATACTCTGATTCTGGAGATATTGAAGGAAAAGTACTTCTCCTGACAGATATTACCCTCCAGAAAAAACTGGAAGAAGAACTACGGGAGAGCGAACGCCGGTGGAAAAGTCTTATTGATGGTGCTCCCTTCCCGATTGTTATCATTCGTTCCTCAGATAATACGATTTTACTTGTAAATTCCCGGGCTATTGAGCAGTTTCAGGTGCCGGCAGACGATCTTATTGGAAGTCAGACTGACCGGTTTTATGGCGATATCTCTGTCAGGAATCCGATCATCGACCTTCTAAATACGAAGAATGCGGTGGATGACGTCCTGATGGAGCTGAAGACAGAAAAAAAAGGTTCATTCTGGGTGTATGCATCGGTCCGGAAGATAACCTACATGGGCGTTGATGCGTATTTTGTATCATTTGCTGATATTACCCAGAGAAAACTGCTGGAAGATACACTTCAACAGAAGAATTCTGATCTTGAGATGCTTTCCCATTCTCTTGAAACGACGAATAAAAAATTAAACCTGCTCTCAAGTATCACCAGGCATGATATTCTCAATCAGGTACAGATAATTTTACTCCTCTCTGATATGCCTGTTCCACTTTCAGAGGAAGAGATCAAGCAGAATATGGCCATGATCTACGAGGCCGGGAAGGGTGTTCAGGAACTGATTGAGTTTACTGCGGAATATCAGTCTCTTGGACAGACAAAACCCGGCTGGCAGAATATTTCAGAGATTTGCACGAACCCTCACATTATCCGGATGGTATCAGGTATTGCCTATCGCATTCCTGATGTCCGAATCCTCATTTTTGCAGATACCATGCTGAATAAAGTATTTTTCAACCTGGTAGAGAATTCTATCCGTCATGGGAAGACCGTTCAATCCATCTCTGTCTCGTTTGAAAAGAGAAATGACGGTTTTATCCTCATCTATGAGGATGACGGGTGTGGGGTCCCCTATGAGGAGAAAGAGAAGATATTTTCCAGAGGTTTTGGGAAGAATACGGGTCTTGGGTTATTCTTTATCAGGGAGATTCTCGACATCACCGGTCTTTCTATACAGGAATGCGGAATCCCCGGGAAGGGTGTCCGGTTTGAGATAGGTGTTCCGGAAGGGAAGTACCGGATTGATGGGTAAGAAAGGCCCTTGTATTACTCCTTATACCTGACCTGAACAGCGCAAAATGATCACTACGCCGCCCTGACTTTTCCAATAAAAGTGAGTCAAATCCATCTCTTCAAGCATCTTCATAGTCTTTTTTTGAATGTTTACACTCCCGGATACATTGTCAAGAGCTGCAAAGAGTTCCCTGGCGATATGAAAGTCTTTGACCGTTGCATCTATCCGGTACCCTCCCCCGTCAAGTTCGGTCCGTTCCCTCTGGAACTGAAATATCGCAGCAACAGACCGGATCATAGCAAGCAGCATCCCCGGGTTCCTCCGGTTTGCAGGAGACTCAAAATTATAATCGCCAGTGAGTTCTTTTCCGGTAAAAAATACCGTATCGTTATCATGGGTTCACCTATGAACCCCCCTGTTCCGGACCCTCCTTCGATGAATGATACATACCCTTTCAGATATCACATCAGTATCTGCTCCAGATGAACGGAGGGTATCCCCGCTGCCCTCTCTCACTTGTATATCCCAAAAATACCTCAGAGCAAGCACATTTTCCTGCCCGCACTCTCATGATTGATCTGATTTCATTATCTAATTCAATTTATTTCCTGATTACTAACCGGTATATTTTAATCCATGCCGGATGCATCCTCTTCTCCCTTTTGGAAGATGACTGACCACTGTGCCAAAACCCCTGTGGTCTTTCCCTTCCGGAAGGAGAGGTACAAGCATGAACGAAATATCCATGCGAACATACCGGGATATCTTCACCGACAAAGAACTGGTGAGATACAACCCAGGACAAACACGAGAAGAGAAGAAGAATGCCGTGTCCCCAACCGATGACCTTGCTTGGCGGCGGATCACAGAAGGGGACTATTCATACATTATTTTAGCATTAGAAAAACCTACCCACGTCTCTTCAGGGTTGGCTTATAAGGCAGGGTGTGGTGTATGACTGATATACCCCAATACCAGACCATGCGAACCGCTCCTCATGCAGCCAGGTCATTTCTTGAGGCTCACGGGTATTGCACGATGCATCTTACCAATCGTCACTACCCGGTGGACTTTATCGCCTGGAAAGGACGGCAAGACATTCTTTTCGTCAGGGCATTCTCCGCTCGCGGCATGAAACCAAAGAAGAAATTTACCGCCCATCTTGACCGGCTCCGCTCCTTTGTCAGCAGTATCCTCTGCCCTGGCAGGGTTGAACTCTGGATCGGAGGAGGTCTGGAATGGAAACGGTATCATGTCATGGCCGGAGGATTTCGTGCCTTGTCCGGAGGTCTCATATGACCGGACCAGACCCCATCCTCTCATCCCTTTTAACACTTACCAGGCAGGGGCAGGTTGTAGAGGTCAGGATCATCACCCAGGATGGAATCGGATCAGGATACTACAACAATTTGGCAAAACTCGCACAGGCGGTGAAGATCCTTGACTCAAATCCGCAGATCAAAGGGATTTAC
Organism: Methanospirillum hungatei; assembly: GCF_020216685.1. Classification (GTDB taxonomy): domain Archaea; phylum Halobacteriota; class Methanomicrobia; order Methanomicrobiales; family Methanospirillaceae; genus Methanospirillum; species Methanospirillum hungatei_B. The sequence continues at coordinate 5,900 of NZ_JAIWNS010000212.1, forward strand.
ATCACTTTAAACGAGATAAACCCGGCACTTCTTGCAAGGAGGGAGAACCGGATTATCATGCGTCTTACAAAAAAGGATGCAACAACCGCAGATCATGATATCACCCGCAGAGTCTGGCTTCCGATAGACATCGATCCCAAGCGTCCGTCCGGAGTCTCCTCCTCTGACGAGGAACATGCGGCAGCGTTCAGAAAGGCGGATGAGATTGCTGCATATCTCACTTCTCTTGGCTGGCCCGCACCTCTTCGTGCAGATTCAGGAAACGGGGCCCATCTCTTGTACCGGATAGACCTGCCCAATGATGATGACAGTCGGGAACTTATCAAATCCTGCCTGCATAACCTCCATCTCCTCTTCTCTGATGAGGTCTCTACGGTTGATTGTGCCAACTTTAACGCAGCCCGGATATGGAAACTCTATGGCACTACATCACGAAAAGGTGATAATACAATCGAGCGTCCTCATCGAAAGGCCCGTCTTTTTGCAGGACCTGACAGACTTACACCGGTTCCCGATTCTGACCTTCACCGTCTTGGTCAAATCTTTCCAAAAGAACCGGAGAAGATGACCAGGACCGGAAAAGAAGAACCAGTAACCGACCTTGCCACCTGGCTCACAAGTCATGACCTTGGTTATGTGGCAAAACCCTACGCTGACGGGACCCTCTATATCCTTGACCAATGTCCCTACTCTGACGCCCATCAGGACGGAGCATATGCCATCCAGTTCAGTTCAGGCGCAATCTTTGCCGGATGTCATCATGATTCGTGCGGAGGAGGAACCCAGCGGTGGCGGGATTTAAAACGCATGTATGACGGGACCATTGATATTGAAGACCGACTGAAAAAACTCCGGAGGGATCGGATTTTGGATAAAGCGGTCTATGAAGGGAGAGTTCCTGCATCACTATCTGATCCTGGAATAGAGGAGAAAGCAGAACGGATTCTCACCACAGCAGATCCTATCCCGTACATGCTTGACACCTTCTCCCAGGACCATGAAGGAGACCGGGTCGTTGCCGAGTGCCTCATCATGTCCCTTGCATCCCGGTCGGTGATCAACTCCAAGGGACTTCATGTCTCGATAACCGGAGAGTCAGGGAAGGGCAAGTCTCACGCCATTGATACCATGATGAATCTTGTCCCGCCGGAAGTCAGGCTTAGTGGCCGGATGAGTGACAAGGCACTCTTTTACATCAAGGATCTTCAGCCAGGGATGGTCATTGCCCTTGACGATGTAACGCTTTCAGATCAGATGCAGGAGATATTAAAGGGCGTAACCACATCATTTCAGCGTCCGTTCACCTACCGTACGGTAAGTAAAGACCGGAACGCTGTTACCTGCACTATCCCGGAGCGATGTGTCTGGTGGATAGCCAAGGTGGAAGGTGCCGGGGATGACCAGGTCTTTAACCGTATGCTGACCGCCTGGATTGATGATAGTGAGGAGCAGGATAAACGGGTGTTATCCCGGATGCTGGCAGAGGCTGCACGCCCTCCAGATACCAGAGGAGAAGACCGGGAGGATGTGCTGGTTGTCAGGGAGATGTGGCGAAAGCTTGAGCCTGCCTTTGTTCTAATCCCCTATGCAGAGCGTATTCAGTTCCAGTCTGCGTCGAACCGGAGAAACCCGGACATGCTGCTTGATCTGATAAAGACTCATGCAATTCTCATGCAGTTTCAACGGGAGCGGACGATCCGGAATGGGATGGTCTGTATCTCTGCGACCCATGAGGATTTTTCAGAAGCGGTACGGCTGTATGATGCTCTCAATGGTGAGACCGGTGGCCAGTCCACAAAACTGACGAGGCGGGAAGCTACCCTCATCACTTCTATTGAGAAACTGGGGCTTGTTGAGATGACGGTCCCGGAGCTGCAAAAGATTACCGGGTGGGCGAGTTCATCTCTCTATAAACTCCTGAACGGGTATAATTCCCGTGGAAATACCTACTCCGGCCTACTTGAGAAATGTCCTGCCATATCGGTGTATGAGCGGTCGGTGACGACAGGTGAGGATGGACGGACGATTCATCGAAAGACAAAGGTCTATGCCTGGGATTCATCCCTGTATGCTGCATGGGTGAAGGGTGGAGCGGTCAGTCTCCGCGATGAGCCCGGGGATAATGAGCGTGATTTCAGCGATCATGATCCGTTTGATCCTGATTCAGACAGTCCTTTAGATCTGGATGATCCCTATGACTCCAACGATTCATCTCCGATAAATGAATCCGACTCTCATGACCATGGTGATTGCCGTATGGGCTCAGATACTCTGGAGGTCTATGAGTACACATCCGGTCAGCCAGGCCATTCAGGTCATCCAGATCAGCCGGGTACGGAATGTCTGAACGGTCAGGATGGTCAGGATTGTCAGGAGAGATCAGTCAGTGAAGCAGTG
>NZ_JAIWNS010000213.1 GCF_020216685.1 Methanospirillum hungatei
AGAATGATACCACATCAGGAAAAATCAGTTCCGGTACTGCTGTATATGCCCAGGATGTTATGACCAATGGAGGAAAGACTCATGAAACAAGACAGATATCCGGTTCTGGCAGCATCTCTTCTGAACGATTAGTTGAATATACTTCAGATGGGGATAGATCTATTCAGGCTTCAGAGCATGTAGTCGCGACCCGGATGAGCGAGGGTCAGGAAGATTCAGGAACCCCTGCCTGTGCTCTTGGTGGAACCATATCATCCGGAGAAGAAAAATCTCCCTATAAGCAGGCATCAGCACAGACCGGGATCGCCGGAGTATCATCCGCACGGATCAGCAGTACTACCAGGATCAGTGATCCTGAACGATCAGATGAGTTGAATCTTGAATATAATGCCAATGTCATGATCCCGATCGGATTTAATGCATCGATGGTTCAGGAGATGAAAGATACCGATAATGACGGGCGGTTTGAAGATCTGAACGGGAATGGACGTCTTGATATGCATGATCTGGTTCTTTTATTCCAGAACTTCCGATGGATTGGTGAGAGCAACCTCTCCCTTCGGATTGATTTCAATAAAAACGGACGTGCTGATTATGCAGATATTGTCACGATATTCAACTCTATGAATCAGACGTCATCAAAATAAGGAATTTAAAAAAAGTTCTGGGTTGCATAGAAATACTCCCCGTCAAATCTGGTCCCGATACCAATTTTTTCAATCGTCGGGTTGATGAGGTTTTTATTATGCTCAGGACTATTTATCCATTCAATCATCATGACATCCGCGACATCTTCTGGTGTTGTAGGATCAACAAATCCGGTATATGCCTTCCCGATCGTATGTCCTGCTGCTATCCGTATAATATTTTCAGCAATACCGGTCCTGATACTGCCATCGTCCATTTTTCGTGTTACATCATATCCCATCAGTTCAGCTCTTCCGGTCGGGTCAATTCCTTCAGGGGTATAATGGGAAAAGTAGGATCTCCGTATCATATCGGTGGTATGATCCAGGGCAAGGGTGCGGAGATCGGTATCAAAGGTAAGGGGTGAAAGGCCAAGATATTCCCTGTATTTATTTGTTTTCAGAAAAAGGTACCCGGTTATCTGGTCATTGTATGATTCTGAATAGAGATTTTGAGGATAGGAGATAGATATCGGATCAGGATAGACAAAAATATTGTCTGTTTCATCCGTCTCCTGAATCATACCCGTATAATCAATAATTCCTATCAGGTAATAGAAGCCTGGTGGGATATGTTCTGGTATCAGGTCATCAGATATTCCCTGTTCATTCATGTATCCATATATTGAAAAGATCCGTTCTTCCCGCAGGTGGTATCCATCAATGATATCCCTATCCGGAGAGAGGAGGAATAACAACCTGCATGATCCTGCAGCGTCAGTATTTGTGTTTAGAATCCTGTATGTTATTGTGAAGGGTGAATTTGGCGATGAAGAATTGGTGCTGACAGAATCAATGAAGAGTTGAAGATTTGGCTCTCCTCCTTTCCAAGGCTGATTTTTCCGGATGAAAACCGGCTCAGGGGAAGTGATGGTATTATCAGAAGTAATAATTTCTGGTTCGTATGCCCGGATACTGACTTTCACAAAATACTCTCCCTCTCGAAGACCCATCGGCACATCAAAGGAAAATGGGATTTTTCCCCTGGTTCCTGGTGCCATCACATCTGTCCCCCTGCTTCCAAGCCAGATAGATTGAATCCCCCGGGTTGCGTTCTGCGTAAGTAGCACATCCATTGAGATATGACTGGCCGGTACCGGGCCACGATTGGTTACAATAACAGAACCTGAAATAGGCTTGCCTGTTTCTACCAAATTGGGAATGATGAGATCAGAGAGGGAGAGGTCAGGGGTAAGGGTATAGGGAGTTGATCGATTGTCTGTCTCTTCTGACGTTAAATCCGCTTGTAATGGAGAGATTATGATGAGACAGATGAATAAAAAAACCAGAGTACTTGTGGGTTTGGACCAGATCATACTGATCTATTGATCATTATCTCTTACAAGCTTGCAGGAAATATTCAGAGAAAGGAGGTGAGATCTCTGGTATGGGAATTTCCCAGATGATCCCGTGCTGCACTGGTTATCATCCGGCCCTGGGGGGTTCTTTTTAGAAATCCGATTCTGATAAGGTATGGTTCATATACATCCTCAATGGTCCTCGGCTCCTCACCGACTGATATTGAGATGGTTTTCAGACCGACCGGGCCGCCGTCAAAGTCATTGGCAATCACTTCGAGGATTCTTCTGTCCAGGATATCAAGCCCTTTCTGATCCACGCCAAGCGCAAAAAGTGCAGTATTGGCAATATTCTGGTCTATTGATCCCGTGCCCCTGACGATTGCATAATCATATGCTCTTTTTAGTAGTCGGTTCGCAATCCGGGGTGTTCCTCTGGACCGTCCTGCAATCTCTGCAGCCCCTTCAGGAGTGATGGGAATGCCCAGAATTCCGGCTGATCGAGTGACGATTACCGTAAGTTCGGATGGATCATACAGATCAAGCCGCAGGATGATACCGAACCGATCCCTGAAAGGAGAACCGAGAAGACCAAGACGGGTGGTTGCACCGATGAGAGTAAACCGCTCCAGGGGAAGCTGTATGGTCCGTGCTGAAGGCCCTTCACCGATCAGAAGGTCAATTGTATAATCCTCCATGGCCGGATAGAGTATCTCTTCAATGACCGGAGACAACCGATGAATTTCATCAATAAATAAAAAATCCCTATCCTTCAGAGGGGTAAGGAGAGCTGCCAGATCTCCAGGCCTGTCGAGCACCGGACCGCTTGTCGTCTCGATGTGTGAATTCATCTCCTGGGCGATGATGTGTGCAAGCGTGGTTTTTCCAAGACCCGGCGGTCCAGAGAAGAGGATATGATCAAGCGGCTTATTTCGTTTCCTGGCGGATGTAATCGCCACCGTTAGCGCATCCTTTATCGAATCCTGACCAATAAAATCTGCCAGAAGCCCTGGTCTGACGGAGGGTTCATCCTGCTCTTCATCATGATTTACCGGGCTTACAAATCTGGTCTGCATGGTTTCTCACTTTTTCCGAAGGAATACGAGGGCTTCCCTGACAAGTTCTGATGAGGATACGGTTTCTGTATCCAGTGCTGATCTCTCTAAAGCTCCCATTGCTTCCTCACGACTATATCCCAGAGATAACAATGCAAGAACGGCGTCCTGGACTTTTGTTGATGAAGTGGGTGTTTGCGGATACTGAATCTTCAGTTCTGATACCTTTTTCTGAAGCTCCAGGATGATCCGTTCTGCTCCCTTCTTCCCAAGTCCCTGGACCTGTGATAATATCTCTGGTTTTTTGGATGAGATGGCATCACAGATTTCAGGAAGAGATAGTCTGCTTATAATTGCAAGTCCGGTCTGTGGGCCGATGTGAGATACTGATATGAGAAGGCGGAACATCTCTGTCTCTTCAGGAGTATAAAAACCATACAGCTGCATGAGATCCTGACGGATGATAAGTTCTGTATACAGAATAATCTCATCATCTTTTGTGATAGAGGTAAGGACTGATTCCGGGACACGGATGCGATAACCAATCCCCCCTGCCTCGACAATGACCGATCCTGATTCATATCCGATAACCAGACCCCTGATTCGTGCTATCATCTCATCCTCATCCAGTTCACATGACAAAGTGCCAGTGCCAGTCCGTCAGCAGCATCATCCGGCTGTGGTATCTCTGAAAGACGGAGCAGTCGCGTAATCATCATCTGGATCTGTTTCTTGTCGGCCAGACCGGATCCGGTAATCGCGAGTTTTACCTGCTTTGGTGTATATTCAAAGACCGGAATCTGATGTTTCGCCGCAGCAAGAATGATAACTCCTTTTGCTTCACTGACCTGCATCGCAGTCGTGGTATTGCGGGAGAAGAAGAGTTTTTCACATGCAAGACAGACGGGGGTATAGGTGCGGATAAGATTCTCTATTGAATCATAAATTGAGAGTAATCTGACCGGTGTATCTCCGGTTTTCGGGGTGGTCTCAATACATCCCCATTCATATGCAACCGGAGTATTTTTTTCCTTACCGACAACGCCATATCCACATCTGGCAAATCCGGGATCGATGCCAAGAACTGTTTCATTTCCGGTGTTCACTTCAATTACCTTACAATTCCTGAACTAGATGTCAATGTTTTTATGCAGCTTGCCATTTTCTTCATCCATATGTTCATTCCAGATTCCCCGGTGGGCAATGAGCCATTCCTGTGCATGTAAAGCCTCCCCTTCAGGAACTGCCCTGATATATGATCCATCTTTTGTCAGAATCCGCTTCTTCACGGTGTCATTCAGGTGTACCGGGAGAATTGTTGAGATTATCTCTCTTCGAATCCTCTGATCCAGGATGGGAAATAGTACCTCTATCCTCCTGTTCAGATTCCGTGGCATGAGGTCCGCACTCCCCATAAGGACAATCTCATCCCCTCCATTATGGAAATAGTAAATTCTTGAATGCTCCAGGAACCGTCCGACGATAGTGGATACTGAAATATTTTCAGATACTCCTGGTATCCCTGGCCGAAGACAGCAGATCCCCCGTATCTGAAGATCAATCTTTACACCGGCCTGTGACGCACGGTACAATGCCCGAATCATCTCTGCATCCTGCAGGGCATTTAATTTCAGGATGATATGGCCGTCCTGATGCTCTTTCTGGCGTTGAATCTCCCGTTCAATAAGAGAGAGAATTCCCCGTCTGATATATTTTGGCGAGACCATCAGATGGTTATAGGCCATATAATTTGAGTATCCGGTCAGGGCATTAAAGAGATTTGAAACATCCGAAGCGATCTCTGGATCAGCCGTAAAAAGACCAATATCTGTGTAAATTCGCGCAGTTGTCGCATTATAATTCCCTGAACTCATGTGGACGTATCGAACGATTCCTTCACGTTCTCTTCTGACAATGAGACACAGCTTTGCATGGACTTTTAGTCCCATAATTCCATAGACAACATGGACTCCGGCATGTTCCAGGGCTTTCGCCCATCCGATATTATTCTCCTCATCAAACCGTGCCTTGAGTTCTACCACAACCGATACTGCCTTCCCATTTTCTCTGGCATCAAGAAGGGCCGCAATAACTGGTGATTTTGCACCTGAACGGTACAAGGTCATCTTAATTGCGAGAACATCAGGGTCATGGGCCGCCTGGTTTACCAGCTGGATGACCGGCTGAAAACTCTCGTAGGGATGAAAGAGAATAAAATCCCGTGCCTTGATTTTTGTAAACAGGTTCTGTTCGTTCTCTAGTTTTTTCGGAACAGAGGGGATGAAAGGAGTATCTTTCAAATCCGGCCGGTTAATGTCTAAAAGACACATGAGATCAGCCATACCCACCGGCCCTGACAGCCGATAGAACATATGGGGAAATCCGGCCATCTTCTCTGCCATCATGGAACAGACCGACTGATCCATCCATGAAGAGACTTCTATTCTGACAGGTCTGCCTACCCAGCGGCGTCCGATAGATTCCTGAACTGCAACGAGCAGGTCATCTGCTTCATCTTCCTCTATCTCAATATCTGCATCCCTGGTCACTCTGAATGGATAGGCTGCCCTGACGTCCATTCCTGGAAAGAGAAGATCCAGATTTTCTGCAATAACCTCTTCTAAGAATATGAATTCATATCTTCCCCGAATATTTTGTCCATCACCAACCGCCGGGACCGGGATAAGACGGGGAAATAATTTATTTGGGATCTTGATTCGTGCAAATAAATCCTCTTTATGTCCCCGTTCTCTGAGTATCACGGCTAGATTTAATGCAAGATTGGAGATAAACGGGAAGGGATGTGACTTATCAAAGGCAAGAGGAGTAAGAACCGGAAAGATTTCTTTAATAAAATAATTTCGAATATTATATTTTTGCTCTTCATGTAAGGTTTCATAGGTATGAATGATGATTCCTTCTTCTTTTAAAGCAGGAATTATATCATCATTCCAGGTTTTTACGGCTTCTTCAAGAAGAGGAACAAGGGTATGATATATGGCGTCCAGTTGTTCTCCGGGTGAGAGACCATCAGGAGAGGCCTTGGTTACGCCTTCCTGGAGCTGCTGATGAAGACCCGATACCCGGATCATAAAAAATTCATCGAGGTTATTTGCAAATATGGATAAAAATTTCACCCGTTCCAGAAGAGGATGGGAGTGATCCTTTGCTTCATCCAGAACATGACGGTTAAACTGAATCCATGAGAGTTCCCGGTTAAAATACAAATTAGGATTTTTCAAATTCGGATTTCGAGAAAAAGCTGTATATGAACTCTCCTGTTCTCCTTCCATTTCTTTTCCAGAATTATAATGAGAAAAAAGAATAAGTAATTGACGGCGAATGAAGGAGATTAGAGATCTGTTCCGCTCTCATAATGGAAAGACTTCATAAAGTTTTTGATAAATCCACTTACCGATGATTTGTCTGAGAACGACATAACCACCGACGGAGATTGATTAGTACCCCGTGCCTCCAGGGAAGATCCCGAAAATCCGGTGCTGACCCGACCAACATCAGCATACCCCTGGGCCGAGATCCCATAATCAAGACCTTCGGCTGCCCTAAATCCATCCTCCGGATATTCTATCCCTTCAATCATCGGGGTCTCGTTCCCTGAGGTGAGATTTGTCTGATTCGAACTATTTCCATCATCAGCAAGGACAGGGACTGATATCAAATATATTAAACAGAGACATAGTATCAGACAGCCGGATATCTGTCCCGGGTTCATGATTTTTCTCCCTGATTTCATGGTTCTATCATATTATTTGCCTGGTATTTATGAATTGTTTGTGGTCACGGATAAACCCGGACGATATTAAAAATGAATGATAGCATCTCTAATTTTATCCGGAGTCAGAATAAAATCAACTTTTCCAGTCTCTATTGCCGCCTGTGGCATACTCTTAATGGGTGCAGTTGCCGGGTCCTGTGCAATGGTAACAGCACCTAATGTATGGAGAAAATATATACCATCAGCACCATCCCGTCCCATACCGGTCAGTACAATACCCATGATCGAATCATCTGGTTTTTTCTGCATCGACAGCATGGTCAAATCCACAGCCGGGCGGACTCCATGGAGTTTCTCACTGTTATTGAGGGCAAAGGTTCTGTTATTTTTTATAAGGAGATGTTGTCCGGCAGGAGCAATGTATATATGTGGCGCCGTTAGTATCTCTCCATCACTCGCGATAGAAACCGGCATTTTTCCAAATGATGAGATATGGCTGGCAAAAGTCCGGGTAAAGGCCGGAGGGAGATGCTGCACGATAACAATGGCCGCATTCACAACTGGAAAATCAGAGAAGACTGATTCCAGTATATATGGACCGCCGGTAGATGAACCGATTATGATGATCTTCATTCTGTAGATATTCCATTCCCAGTTTGATTCTGTACAAAACCCATAAAAAATGTGGTTTTTTCTATAAGTTCCTCATTATCAAAAGGCTTTGTTATGTAATCAACAACATACTCCTGAAGACCAATCATTTTTGCATCAGGTGCATTCTTTGCGGTGAGCATTACAATTGCGATCCCCTGCTCAAGACTATTATCAAGAATTGCCCGGATGGTATCCCATCCATCCATCCCCGGCATCATGATATCGAGGAGTACGACTCCTGAAAATCCTTTTTTTAAGAGATCTATACATTGCCCTCCACTATCTGCCGCAATGATATGAAATCCTGCATCAGAAAGGATGGTTTTCACCGCTATTCTGACATGCGCATCATCATCAACTATCATTACATCTCCTTTATTCCCTTCCATTTTCTTCCCCCTGCTGTTGTGTAATGGTCTGTATCAGTCCTTCTCTTTTTTTAAGAAATGGTTCCGGATTTTTCTTGAGATGAAGATGAAAGACAGATCCTTTTCCTGCGCCGGCACTCTCAACGGTAATAATCCCACGATACATATCAGCAACTCTCCTGGCAATTGCAAGGCCAAGCCCATGTGACCCACGCTCATGACGGGAGTTATCAGCCCGGTAAAACTCCTCAAATACCCTTGGGATATGTTCTGGTTCGATTCCAATCCCTTCATCTTTGATAGAGAGCACTATGGAATCTCTCTCTTCTGTCGCATCAATAGTAACATTACCCTCAATAAATGAGTATTTTATGGCATTCCCGATGAGATTTCCTAAAATAGTTTCAAAATGCATCGGTGACATAAATACCTGGCATTCATCCGGAATATTATTAGTAACTTTCAGACTTTTCTGAT
>NZ_JAIWNS010000214.1 GCF_020216685.1 Methanospirillum hungatei
TGGATGACCAGTTAAAGAACATGGGGTTCGATAGCTTGCTCAGGGAGAAAAGACTCTCACCTTAGTAAGTTATAAATTGCCAGAATTAGGTTATGAAGGAATATCCACAAGCGGATATCAGGCTGTTTGTGATTTACTGTTTTGGAAATATGGGATTTCGGGTATTTGAAGTTGAAAATTATTGAAAAAAACGAACATATGAATCCTGATGCGACTATAAATTTTTCGTGAAATCGCATTTACGATGTCTTACGAAGAATTGGATGAATTGAATATATCGTCCTCTCTCTCAAATCTGAAGCATATCTTTTACTACTTCTAATATTGCTTCGTAATCTGAATCAGATATTACCCCAATCTTTCTTTTGATGCAATCTCCGGATATCGACATGATTTGAAAACATATAGCCACGCTCTCATAAGGGAGATTATTCTGTGTATCCGGAAAAATCAGGTACGCATTGGGGTGGGCTGCTAATTGTGTTTTGGTTGTAAACGGGATAATAATGGTCATCCCATATGATATCGCTAGAATTACACCCGATCGTTTTCCTGCTTGTTCATGCCCTTGTGGATCCGGTCATTCTATTTCCCATATTTCCTTTGGCTGCCAGTTCATTCAGCCCACTCCAGGGAGTGAAACCCGATATGTTGCCATTCTGTCGTCTCTTCTCGTAAGATCTGCAGATCATCAGGAGTTGGTGAATAAAGAAACTGATTCGCTTTCGAAATAGCAACAGCTATCTGACCTTGGGAATATTGAGATTTTAACTCTCTGGTTGCTTTTATTGCGTCAATTGATGAGTAGTATAACGTATTTGTGAAATGCGCGTATGTTGATGAAATCTCTAATTGTGAAGGTTTTTCATGATTGAATATTTCAGAGAATTTTTTTAGTATATCACGTTCTGTTTCGGTTAATTCAGTATCAGTCTCTCCAGTCTGCAATTTTTCTTTCTCCAGGAAATAATCACTCGTTAACTCCGGAGAGTATGGACCGTGAATATACATAGAAAATGGATACCCTATCGATATACCCCGAAGCTGGAGTAGACAGACGGTCTTTTGAATAATTAACCGGCTATCAAATTCATTAATATCAGCAGGAATCCCCAATTCTTTTAAAATGGCTATCACTTTATCAAATTTGGTCATTGTCCATCCTCATGGCAGCGTGTGATCATCTGGAACCATCTGCTTAATTTTTTCCACTCTTCAAGACCTGCAGGCGTGATAGTATACATTTTGATCTCTTTTGATTCGAACCGGGTCATTTGTGACTGAATATATCCCATCCTTTCTAGAGCATCAAGATTTGAATATAAACTTCCTTCATGAACCTGCAATGCACCTTTTAAATGGCGGGCAGTTACTCCATCGGGTGAAACATCATTCAATGCCCAGAGTATCATGATCCGGATGAGTGAAACCGTCTGACTATTTAGATCGGCTGTAGCATGAATTATCTCTAAAAAGTCATCCTTTCTCATAAATGTTCACTCATTGAATCACTCACTATTTCGAGAGAATATTAGAGTGTCATATGATGTATGTTATACAAAATATAGATTATGGTTATTGATACGGGAACTCTACCTCGTATGTTCTATAAGACAGGAGGGACCTTGATCCATGTCAAAACCGATACAACACGAATCCATCTCATAGATTCGCGAAAAGCGCTCTTTATGTTTCTCTAAAAAAGAAATCATGATTTGATATATTGTGAGCACGAGCACCCTCATATACAGTCGTGATTTTAGAGGATTTCAGGAGAAATGACAATATGTGAACGTTATTATTACAACAATCAGCGATGAGAAAACGAGATCGCCCATATTTTAAAGTGGACGTTTAAAAATAATTACGTAAGCCTCAGGCGAGATTTGAACTCGCGACCTCGTCCTTACCAAGGACGCGCTCTGCCGGCTGAGCCACTGAGGCGAATGCTTGTGCCTCTACAAGTATGCATGATGGATATTTAAACATTTTGAACTGCAACTGCATTATCAATTCATTTGAAATTGCGGCCAGATTTTTCCTTACATCAGATTTTTCCATCAATCCATCCCATTTTTAACCGATGATCTGTGGTGTTGATGAAGCTGGAAAAGGATCAGTCCTGGGTCCCATGGTGGTCGCCGCGGTCGGATGTATGGATATGGATGATCTGATCGCACTTGGAGTGGCCGACTCGAAAAAATTATCCCCGAAATCCAGAGAAAAGATATCTGCAGATATTAAAGCACAATTCCCATTTTCTATCGTAATCCGGACTGCACATGACATCGATGAGCTCCGCCGGACAATGACCATGAATGAGATAGTTGCCCGCTCTCATGCAGAGGCTCTGACTTCTCTAAAATGTACATGCGCATATGTTGATGCATGTGATGTGAGCGAAGAACGGTATGGGGAGACGGTTTCATCATTCTCACCACCTGATTGCACCATCGTCGCCCGTCATAAGGCTGATTCCCTCTTTCCACCGGTATCTGCCGCATCAATCATAGCGAAAGTCGAACGGGACCGGATCATTGAAGAACTCTCCCTGGAATATGGTGAGATAGGGAGCGGCTATCCATCAGACCAGGTTACAATTACCTATCTCACAGAGTACATCCGACAGCATAATCACCCTCCGGACATTGCGCGTTCAAGCTGGGAGACCGTAAAGAATCTTCTCCATCAGAAAAACCAGAGTTCTCTTCTTGATTTTTAATATCCGTTCCATAACCTTTTCTTCTTTTCAGGGCCACCTGTAAACATTCATGGACTGGCTTCTTATTCTGCTCGGCTGTGTTGCCGGCTATGTCCTCCTTCTTGCATATATCCGGACATATAAACCCTATCCCCGTTTTATCACACTGTATGGTCCGATTATCGGGCTGAAGACAGATCAGGTGGGATTTTTTGACTACTTCAGAAAGTTCTCTGGTTTTTTACGTATATATGGAACGATTGGAGTAGCGATGGTGATCATCGTGTCCGTTGCGATGGTGATAATGCTCCTCCTCTCGGTAAACCTGACCCTCGAATTAAAACCTGAACCAACATCCCTTCACAAGCCTCAGAATATCTTTCTCATTCCTGGGGTCAATGAGTTTGTCCCATCAACCTTTGCGGTTTGGTTTGCGTTTATCCTGACTTTGGTGGTTCATGAGTTTGGTCATGCCATTCTCTGCAGGGTTGAGCAGATTGCAGTAAAGAGTATGGGTGTGTTGTTCCTGATAATTCCCATAGGGGCCTTTGTTGAGCCTGATGATGAGGAGGTGAAGAAAGCATCTCCCTGGCCACGGATGCGGATGTATGGAGCGGGAATCATCAATAACATCCTTATTGGTCTTATCAGTTTTGGTCTCATGGTCAGCCTGATTGGGATGGCTGTGCCAATCCAGGAACCGGTGGTTGTGGGTCTTTATCAGAATTACTCTGCAGCACAGGCAGATGTCCCGACACCCTCCATCATCAGGACCGTCAATGGTGAGTCGGTATCAACCTCACAGGATGTATCTGACATTCTGAATACAACCCGTCCGGGAGATACGGTCATTGTGGGATTTGATCATAAAGGAGAACGAAAAGATTACTCGCTCAATGTATCACCCTGGCCTGAAGCACTCGGGAGTCGTGAATCCGGATTCATGGGGGTCTTTTACTACAATGGTCAGGGGATTATTGACACCGTGCAAAGCATGTTCTCACCGGTTGGAATTTTCATGCTTCTTTCCGTTCCGTTTAACCCGACCATGGAAGGGCAGTATCTGAGGATACTGGGATTTGATGTTGCCGATACCGGGTATTATCACGTACCGTTTCCAGGATACTGGGAGCTCATACACCTTCTGTTCTGGAGTGGATTTATTAACCTGGCGGCCGGTCTTTTCAACGCTCTCCCCATGATCCCTCTTGATGGTGGTTTTATCTTCAAAGAAGGGACCGAACGGATCCTGACCCGCAGGGGACTTGCACGATATACGGATCATATCGTTGGCTTTGTCAGTACCGGTATGGTCGTTCTGATGGTGGCGATATTCACCCTGCCATACCTCTTCCATCTGTAATTGCGAAAACCGTCAATTTCTCTTTTTTCGGTGGTATAAGAAAGTATATGCAGTATCGATCGTGAACATGTATAGGATTGATATGCAGGTTCATTATCGATTCATTGCATGCGCAATAATGTGCATTTTCCTTCTCATTGGATTTGCACATGCTGCTTCATCAGCAGGAACGAACCCGGGATTTGGATCACTGCCAACGTCATTTGAATGGGAAGGGGATAAGATCCTCAACGGTGAAGATCCGACCAGTATGTTTACCGAGACAAAAAATGGAATGCTGGATGAGCTGGCTGGAGCAGGGATGGTTATGTACTCAACAAGCGGGCTTGGCAATAACACAACGACTGCAAATGCCACGGTAAATAAAACATCGAAAGCCCCTGAAACAAACGATCCCCTCTCCGGATATGCGTCGGTGGGTGATATCATCAGGGCACAGGATTGGGCAGCCCTTCAGCGGTATACATCCTCTATTAATGCAACCTCTGAAATTCCTGACTCTTCGTTATCGCTTGGAAATAGAAATAGTAACTGGGATAAATTATTCAAGGATCCCCAGCCTGTGGGAATATCCTGTGGTCCCTGTTAAATAATCACTCAATTTTTTCCGGCCGGTAATATACCAGGCATGCTGCAATGATATCATGAAAACCCTGTGCATGACGGGTATATGCGATTGCAAAAATTCCTGCGAAACAGGTGATTATTGATATGATTTTTGAAAAGTGTCGCAGTGATGCCCGGGCAAAGGTTATCTGGTTTCCATGCAGGTCAGTAACAACCGCCCGTGCTGCCATCTTTCCTAACGTAGCCTGATTTTTAGAGGACTCAAGAATTGCATAATAGAGCCAGGGGATTACAATGACGGTGACGAGGAGAAAGGTTGCTACCTGACCGGGGAGAGCGGATGTGACCAGAATCCCGTCCATGGTTCTGACCTCCTCATGCCGGATCATCATGAGAAGCATTCTCCATCCTTCAGTCAGCCCCAGGTAGTATGCTGCAAAACCGGCGATGAGGGTAATTATAATTCCATCAATGATCCCGGCAATGATCCTTCTCCCAAATCCGGCATAAAACCTTTTTTCATCTGAAATTTGATTATTCTGATTAATATCTGACACAATACAATATATCTATTAAAGAGCAATGAATCTGTCGCAAAAATGAGGGCCACATGGATATCTGGAAAAAATATTGAAAAATCAGATCTTTGTCGGTTCACTAAAGAACATGACGGCCGTTGTTGTATTGTTGGATGATGACTCTGAACCAGTGTTCTTGTTTTTCCCTTCCTTCAGCCAGGGTTTCGTCTCCATCAGTTCATCATGCAGGGCCTGGAGTTCAGGGTCTACTTCAAGAGTGGCAAATGAATCATCAATGTGACATGCCGGACAGTAGCTTTTCGTCTGTACCGATGAGCCGCTGGATGAACTCGTTCCGTTCGTCTCCTCATTTAATGCATCAGAGTATTTGCTGAGATGCCCGTGCACCATCTCCCACCAGCAGCAATACATGGCAGCGGAGATTGGATTGTTGGGATCGTACTCAAACTGCCAGTATCCGTTCCAGTTTGGGGTGTTTGGAGATACGTGGGGGATTGACCAGGCGGCACTTACTGGTGAAATCAGGCAGACTACCATGACGATCAAGAGTGAAAATATAAAGAGAACCTTCATAATTATCAATCATCTTTCAAACCAATAAAACTATCAATCTCTTCTGATAGTAAAGAATGAATATCCACAGACCTCTTTCTCCTGAACCTGAACATTCCTCACTTGTATCGCTCCCTGCCTGGTGTGGGAGATTGTCCGGATAAATGTCTCAAGAACGTCTGTTTTCCCTTCCGCATCGATCTCTACCGTCCCATCCGGGAGGTTTCTCACCCACCCCATGATCCTCATGTCCTCTGCAATATCCTGGACATAATACCTGAACCCGACTCCCTGAACCTGTCCTGAGACGATCATAGATACCCGTTTCATGAGGAGAATGTTTGTTCAGTATCCTTTGAATATATATTCAGCCAGAGAGCTCATCTTATATCCCGTAGCAAGATATCTGTAATAACAAAGAGCGGGATCCGGTTCTGTTCATCATGGTAAAAATCCTTCTTGTCAACGACAAAAGTAAGGACGCTTCCTCCATTCAGTCTCACCTGTCTGACAATCTTCAGATTGAATTGTGGGAGGTCAGATCTATTGCTGAAGGAGAGGAAAAATATCAGGCTATCACTCCTGACATAATTCTCGTGCCATTCGCCGGGGAGGATGATATGAGTCGTATCGTCAGCTGGCAGCGTCAGTGTATGGTGCACGGATATCATCCCGGTTTTCTCTTTTACATTATACAGAATAACAACGCCATCTTTTTTGATATATCGCAGGGGAGTTTTATAGTTCCTCTTCAGGAGTCAGATGCATCCCGTCAGATCTTTGCATCGATTCGGCAGGTATCAGGACGGGCAAAGGTAGAGCGATCTCTTCGGGAAGACTATGATCATCATAACCGGATCATCAGCACGATGCCCCTCTCCTGTCTGGAGGTCCGGGGAGGAACTGTCACCCGGGTGAATCCGGCTTTTCTTCAGGGATCCGGGTATGATGAGCATGAAATTCTCGGGCATGCTCCTGATACATGGCTGATGAATGGACAGACTGTAAGAGATGAACTCTTTCGTCAACCGGGCCTTCATACATCTCTTGAAGGGATGATCCGGAAGAAAGATGGAAAGGAGATGCCTTGTCGGATCACGGTGCATTCTTTCCATGAGGATAACCCGGGAGACGGAATCTGGTTTATTGAGGACCGTAGTGATTATGCTGCTCTTCATTCTGCACTCAGAGAGACTGAGTATACATGCCGGGAACAACTGTATCTTGCTGAAACTCTGGTCATCAGACTTGATCCGGATGGATTTATCACCTTTGTCAACCCTTCAGCGGTCAGGTGTTTTGGATATGAGATGGATGAGTTGACAGGAATTAGTATCGGAGTACTTTTTCCGCCCTGGGCGATACAGAATGTGATAAATCCGGCATCTCTGTTTCTTGAAGTATCTGACGAATCCTCATCAGCCCTGCATATTTTTGAACATTGTAAAAAGAATGGAAATCATCTCTGGATTGCCTGGACCAGCCGGGGATTGTATGACTCTGACAATACTCTGACCGGGATCATCTGTGTGGGCACTGATATGACCGAACAGGTATCAAGCGGGGAAGAGAGGATATCAACCCGGGCCTGGCGTGATCGGATCCTTTCCTTTACCGACATCTCACCAGAAGCGTTTGATGCAGTGCTTCAGGCTTGTATTGAAATCGGAAGAGAAGGGCGGGAAGGAAAGACCATCGGAACCTCTTTTCTTATCGGTGATTCAGAAGAAGTACTGAAGCGATCCCGTCAGTTGATATTAAATCCGTTCGCCGGTCATCCTCCTGAAATGAGAAATATTGCTGTTCCTGATGTCAGAGAGATGTTGAAAGAATATGCGCTTTTGGACGGTGCATTTGTTGTGAGCGGGAATGGTCTGCTGGAGGCGGCAGGACGATATATCACCGTCGATACCTCACTTATATCTCTACCGAAAGGAATGGGGACCCGTCATTCATCAGTCGCAGCGCTTACGTATGTTACCGATGCAATCGGGTTTGTGGTGTCTGAAAGCGGCGGGAAGGTATCGATCATGAAAAAAGGGAAAATAGTGAAGGTTATTGCCTGAATCAGACCGGTCGAAAGAGTCTTTTTGCCGCAAGACAGACCGGGCATACCCATTCCTGTGGCAGGTTTTCAAAATCAGTTCCGGCAGGAGCATCCTTATCCCCGATGACCGGATCGTACACATGGCCGCAGATACTGCATTTCATCTTTTGCATAGCAGGTAGTAGGTATTATGATGATTAAATCATATGGTCTTGGGGTTCATGTTTCCATAATCCCTTCGGGATAGATATCTCAAACCTGGCACCTTCTCCAAAGGTTCCTGTTTCAATAATTGAAAACCCGGAAATGTTTACGATCTCCCTGGCAAGAAAGAGTCCGTACCCCGTATTGCTTCCAAATCCCCGTTCAAAGATCTTTTCTTTATTACTGACAGCGATTCCATATCCGTCATCCTCATACACAAGCGTCATATCACCATCAGT
>NZ_JAIWNS010000215.1 GCF_020216685.1 Methanospirillum hungatei
TCCAATTTCCCCATACTGTATCATGAGTAAATTGTAATGCATCCATGAGGGCATTTTTGTAATCCATGATGTATCAACAGAAGGTTAGAACAGACCCCTTATAAGGATATCTTACACGATTTCTATGAAAATAGTGGAATTATCATCATATCAATCAGGAAACCATTTAATAGGACTATGTACAAGTATTATTCACTATCTTGTAATGCAAGATACTTAAAAACAAAAGGAACCTGTTCATTAAGAGAGGAAAACTGTGAATATCGACACAAATCATTCAAAACCTGACAGGGGGAGGGAATGAACGCGCAATTCAAGAAAGGTGTACTGGATATGTGTGTCATGGCATTACTCGGATTTCGTGACCGGTACGGATATGAACTGGTTCATGAAATTTCAGAGCGGTTTGAGATATCGGAGGGAAGTATCTACCCGCTCCTTCGTCGTCTCTTAACTGAAGGATATGTTACCACATATCTCCAGGAATCAGATGAAGGGCCTGCACGAAAATACTACTCACTAACAAAGCAGGGCATTATGGCCCGTGATGAATTAATCAGTGAGTGGAGAGATTTTTCAGCAGCGGTAAGCGATCTCATAGGAGAAATGACCAATGCAGAAGGATGAATATCTGAAGAAATTAGGTCAGGCGTTATCAGGAATTCCGGAGCCTGAACGGAAGGACATCCTCGCCGATTATGTCGAGCATTTTAAAATGGGTGTTTTGGACGGGAGAACTGAAGAAGAAATTGCTGAGTCACTGGGAGATCCGAAAACTATCGGCAGGGAGTATACCGCCATATCTCTCGTAAAACGAGCGGAACACTCTCCATCAGCTGGTGGTATTGGGAGAGCAATCCTTGCAACAATTGGTCTTGGCATCTTCAATCTCATCGTTGTATTAATTCCGTTCATCTGTATCATCACCATTCTTGCCGTATTACTGGTAATCGGGTTTTCTCTCTGCTGTGCAGGGCCGATTCTCACCGGTGGTGCAGTATTAGAAATGGTTGGGATTGTTTCTGGTGTGATCTTTTTCTCCGCCCCTGCAGCAATCTTTCTCGGCATTGGGATTACATGCCTTGGATTATTGATTATCATCGGAGAATTCTGGCTTGCCAGGATATTATATCGTATCGGGATCAGGTATCTGAAATGGAATATTGCCATTATTCACGGAAGTGAGAGCTTATGATACCATTCCATCTTCCAAACCTGCGGAAAGTCTTCGGATGGCTCTTTCTCATCATGATTTTAAGTTTTGGAATCGGTGGTGTCCTTTTAGTCCTGGAACCCGATGCTCCAAATCCTGCCCATGAAGGCAATTTTGAATTCAGTATCCCCGCACAGGAGATCGAGAGAGCCAGGATAAATATGGCTATAGATGCCGGGAACATACGAATTACCGGAGAAACAATGGAAGATCTCCTTACCGGAGATGTGCATGTTGAGACAAAGCACTATCTCCCCCGTCTTACTCATACGATTACCAATAAGACGATGAATATCGCGATTGACCGGCCAAGTGATATCTTCCATGAAATCATTGGCGGAGAGGAGAACTGGAATGTCAGTGTGCATAACAAGACTCCATTAAGTCTCCTTCTCTCTGTCGGGAGCGGTGATATTCACATGCAACCTGGGAATGCACAGATTTCAGAACTGGCTCTAGAATTGGGTGCAGGTTCACTCTATTTGGATATTCATGAATGGAAGGGAGATTCCCTTCCCATCAGGATTGAGAACGGGGCTGGGGATATAACCGTCCTGTTTCCGGAAAGATCCCGGGTATCTGTGGCTCTTGACAGGGCGATCGGAAATGTATTCCTGGCCGGGTTTACCGGAGATGCGAATGGATATTATCATGAAACACATAGCCCGGATGCACCCAATATTCATGTGTCAATCTCGCAGGGAATTGGAGATGTAACCTTACGGACGGTAGAATGAATGAAGATCTGATATTAGGATGATAGTTTCTCCTTATACCGGACAGAAACTATGGAATAGATAGATGAATGAATAGTATACATCATACAAAGATCATTATGAAGACGAGCAAAAACCTTACAAGAACAACAGTATGCAGATATGCGATAACAGGAACATTAATACTTCTCGCTCTTGTCTGCATTCTCCCTTTGGTATCTGCCGCACCTCAGGTATCAGTAATTGTTGCTGATTACAAAGTCTCACCGGCAGTACTTCTTCCAGGAGAAGAAGGAACCCTGACGGTCACTCTAAAGAGCGTTGCAACAGGAACAACTACCAGTTCGGTATCATATGGACAGGATGTTAGTCAGACAACATCCAGTATAACGCCATATATTGATAGTGTCATCCTGAAATCCAAGGATTTTGACATACTGGGAGGGGACTCAAAGTTTGAAGGGAATATCGGCCCTGATCAGCCGGTTCCCGTAACCTTTCTCATCCGTGCACCACAACGAAGCGGGATGTATTTCCCGGAAGTCTGGATACGGGTCCGTGATGGTCAAAGCCTGAAATATCCGGTTCCGGTTAATGTTAACACCCAGTTATCAGTTTTGAGAACCCCTTCTCTTACACTTGAAAACACCTTTCCGATACCGGTGAAACCGGGAACCAAAGTTGAGGGCACCATCAGAATTTCAAATGAAGGTTCAACGCAGGCAGATAATATCCGGGTCTTTGTAAATGGCAGTCCTCCCATGGCAATCCCGGCGGGAATCAGCTCTTTCATGATTGATCGACTTGTATCAGGCATGTCAAAAGAAAAGAATCTCTCCCTTCTTATTGACAAGAACACCCCGACAGGAATCATCGAAGTTCCGGTGCGAATGACCTATGCCCTGCTTGATGGGACCGTTATTGAGGATACCGGTTCAATTGGTCTTGATGTCAGAGGAGAATCGGAGATCAGTATCACTTCGGTAGAGACAACGCCATCCAGAGTAAAACCTGGGGAACCATTTGATCTCATCATCAGGGTTCAGAATACGGGAACCGGTGAGGCGAAATCTGTCAGTGCAACGATTGATCTTCCTATCCAGGGAGCAAAAGAGGCATTTATCGGACGTATCAAATCCGGAAATGATGCTCCTGCCACCTTTGTTCTTGAAGGAACTGAAGCAGGAGAGTATACCTATCACACAACAATTACCTATACTGACGACTGGGGCAAACACACCCTCGATAAGGATCTCATCCTTACCATTGCAGACGGCAGCGATTCATCAGGGATGATTATCCTGATCCTGCTTATTATCGTTGCCGGGGCAGGGGGATTCTTGTACATGAGGCGTAAAAACGAGGATGACTGATGCTTCTTGACCTCAGGGTTTCATTTTTTTTAGCACTCCGGGGAATTCTCAGGGGGAGCAGGGGGAGCCTGTATCTGACGGTGCTGATCATCGCCATGGTCTTTACCAATATGATCTTCATGCCTTCCATTATCCTTGGGTTTATCAAGGTCGCTGAAGACCAGATCATCACTTATCAGACCGGGAATATTCTCATCTCTCCTCATGAGGATGAACTCTATATTGAGGATGTCTTTTCATTATTGGAGAAGATCAACAGAATTCCCGGAGTT
This sequence comes from Methanospirillum hungatei, assembly GCF_020216685.1. GTDB lineage: Archaea > Halobacteriota > Methanomicrobia > Methanomicrobiales > Methanospirillaceae > Methanospirillum > Methanospirillum hungatei_B. The sequence continues at coordinate 3,575 of NZ_JAIWNS010000215.1, forward strand.
CTCAGGGCATCAGCCCATTATGGGACCGGGGTGACACTCCGGTACAAAGGGAACAGTCTGGGTTCGACGGTTGTTGCGATAAAACCGGATGATGAACGGCTCGTCACTGACGTGTACCGGAAGATGGCGGATGGGGATTATCTGGCAGATGGAGAGAATGACGAGATAATCATCGGTATACAGACCTCCGGGCATAAGGATGAGAGTCTTGATATGGGACCCACGCTTGGATATCTGAAGGCAGGTGACCCGGTCACTGTTGAATATACCAATGGGGTACGCAAGGTGTATCATGTCAAGGGTATCATCGAGACTGGTTCATATTATGCAGATCAGGGAGCCTATATCACCTGGGATGAGCTGGAATCGGTTTTTGGGAGGAAGGTTGATTATGCAACCGATATCATCATCAAAACCGACCCGGACTCATATGAACCAGAGGTGAAAACACAGATATACCGGTTCGGGATCAGAGAGAAAGTCCAGACCTGGCAGGATATTCTTGAAGAGGCGATGGGGCGTGCGGTTCAGAACTTTGCCATGCTCAACTCCATTACCATTGTCGTTTCGTTGATTATTGCCATCGTGGTGCTATTCATCGTCATCATGATAAAGACTTTGAACAGCAGAAGGCAGATTGGAGTCTTAAAAGCGCTCGGAGTTGAGAAGAGTATCATCATCCATAATTATGTCTTCCAGGTTCTGATTCTGACAACGCTTGGGATCATTGTCGGAACAACACTTGTGGAGTCCATGGTTGCAATATTGACGGTGTATCCATTTCAGTTCCCTGATGGTGAGGTGACACCTGTGGTTGCCACATCTGATCTCATCAATAATACGATTATGCTGTATATCGCGTCATTTATTGCCGGCTATATTCCTGCCTGGCGGGTTGCATCAGAAGATATTCTGACCGCAATGAGGAGCTGACAATGATTATTGCAGAAAACCTGACCAGAGTGTATGACATGGGTAAAGTGACTGTCCATGCACTCCGGGGAGTATCCCTTACCATACAGAAGGGTGAATTTGTCGGTATCATGGGTGCAAGCGGGTCTGGAAAATCCACCTTACTTCACCTGCTCGGTCTTCTTGACAAGCCTACCGAAGGAAAGATTGTTCTTGGCGGTATTGATGTCAGGACCTTGAATGAGCGGCAGAGAACCCGGTTCAGGCTGAAGAGACTGGGTTATGTATTTCAGGATTATGCCCTCGTGCCTGAACTGACAGTCGAAGAGAATGTATACCTGACCTCGATGATCCGGGGAACTTCGAAAGAAGAGTACCAGGCACAGACCTTTCAGATTCTTGACCGGATTGGTCTTTCAGATCGGCTGACTCATAAGCATAATGAACTTTCAGGAGGACAGCAGCAACGGGTTGCCATTGCACGGGCCATGGTGAATAAACCGGAGATCCTCTTTGCAGATGAACCATGTGCAAATCTGGATTCAGAGAGCTCAAGAAATGTGCTTGATCTCTTTAAGCAGATTAACAAAGAGATGGCCCAGACGATTGTAATGGTCTCCCATGAGGACTGGCATATGGAATATTTCGATCGGGTTATCATCCTTCGTGACGGGCAAATCGTATCTGATGGCCCGCCACCGGAAGAGCTTTTAGAAAAAGCGTGTAAGTATAAGTGATTACAGGAATTTGTCAATAATTCCTGTGATTATTCCCATCTCCTCATTTCCGACTCCCAATGCCGGAAGAGCTGTTTTAATAAGGGATCCTACGGCTTTTTTTCCTTCCGGGGTTCCAACCATCTTCTTGATGGTGTTTATTCCTTCAGGTGATGAGATAAAATCCATGATCATCTTCTGGCCTTCAGGTGAGGAAAGAAACTGCTTGGCCATATTTTCCATTCCGAACATAAGGTGATAATTGAACCATCTGGTATTAGTATATTGTGATTTACCTGAATCAGAATTTTTGTTATCTAATATCATAGGGCTAAACATTACATAACAAGGAAATCAAACCGTCCGAGACTGATACCAATATATATATCCCTTTGCTATTATTCTTCAGGAGAACGATGACGATTACAGAACCAATAGCGAAAGTAAATCTCGAACGGATCACCAATGGGATATTTGCATTTACAATGACTTTGCTTGCCAGGGATATTGTAACTCCGGATCAGTATGCAAAAGCTTCTACAATTACCGTAGATCAGTTTTTTTCAAATACGATATCATCAATGTTAGACTTTTTTGGAGTATTTGTTATTCTTGCGATGTTCTGGATGCTTTTCTTTCAGATGTTTCATCGGATGAAGACATATGATTACCATTTTCTCCATGTGCATATGCTTGCCCTGATGGCAATTGTTGTCATCCCTTTCTCTTCAGCTTTTAGTAATCTGGGCCTGGAGAAGTATACTTTTGCAGATTATTTCTTTCAGATAAATTATTTTATTCTAGGTATTATCCTACTCTATCTCTGGCATTATGCCAGTTCTTCCCCTCATCTTCGTGAACCATCACTGACTGATGAGGATGCACATTTTCTCTTCATGAAATGTCTGGTTCCCCCGGTTGTTGCGTTTATCGGTATTCTCTAAGTTTATACAGATCTTGAAAATATAGAGATTTTATATTATGTTCCGTTTGTTGTATTAGGTGTTTTTTTCCGAAATCCGCCTGGTGTAAAAGAGAATGCCTAATTTTTTTAAATGACAACAGAAATATGAGAGTTTGCTGTAAAATGTTGGAATCCGGAGCCGTAGTGAGAGTATTTGTTTTATGATCTGTTGCTACAAGATAGAGGATGTGTGTCTTAATCAACCAAAAATATGTTTCAAATTATTCTCTAACCTGGACGAATAAATATATCTTAATATTAGTCTAAAATATATCGCTATTAACTCATGTTTTAACTATTAAAAATCGAAACAATACAAGTTACTTGAGATTTTTCATTCGAATTTTCGTAATTAATTCAATTGTATACCCACTATATATTCTTTTATACCTGCATATAGTTTTATTTAAGCGAATGTATTTACTTCTCAACATCGACTACTATTATATGGTGGGAAAATATGGATGATCAGATCGTCAGGGAGATGCAAAACTGGAGAGAATATCAAATTACTCGGATATTGGATCTTGAAAAATCCGGATTATATAATGAAGGTCTGCAACAGGTCTCTTTTATTCCGGATAATATGAGCAGTGATGATGAGATATCAAAATTATTGAAAGAAGGGTTTGAATTTCTTTGCCTGGAGACCGAAATTTCAGATCTCATAAAGATTGGTGGAAATTGTATGATGAAACAGATTGAACTGGTTCACGAACGAGCTACCCGGCATAAGGATTTGGGATAAATAAACAGGCCATTGAGGTATGTAGATGGATAATAAATCACAATGAGAAAGATCCAATTATTCGTCGATACATAGCCGATGCTTTTCACATGCTAGGAGATCTTGAAGAGAACCCTGACCATTTTAAAGAGGCTTTGGACATCTATACGGAATTGCTGCTTGATGATCCAGATAATGTGGCACTCCTCACAGAAAAAAGACTTATCCTGAATAATCTGGAACGGTTCGAAGAGGCGGAGAGGATATTGCGAACGGCAGTTAATCTGAATTCTGTATCAGGTTTTGCATACTCTGCCTTATGTCGGCCACTATCCTGTCTGGAAAAAGAAGAAGAAGCCCTGGAGATTGGAAATAAGGCGGTTAATTTAATCCCTAATATATGGGCAGCCTGGAATAATCGTGGGGGGTATATATAGGCCTTGGTAAATTCGAAGAAGCAGTATTTGATTTCAGGCAAGCTATCAGATGTATGCCATCTAAAAAAATTTGCTGGCTGGGTCTTCTGGCAACACTGATAGAATTGGAAAGTGACGAGGTTCCGAAAGTGTATGAGGATATTATTGTCAGATTTGGTAATATTAATGTTCCTGGAGAAGGGTATCGTAATGATAACAATGCTATGGTTAAAAATCCTGATAGCAGAAAGAGAATTTTTACGACGGTAGCCGGGTATATGGATGGATATTTATGAAATATGAAACATTTTTTAGATTTTGAATGGGAAGAGAGGTATCTGAACCCAATATCGGGTACCTTCTTCCGAACTATTTTTCGTGTTCATTTTTGCGTCTTGTTTTCATGGTATATCGTTCATTTAAAAATTCCTGAAGATCTGACTCAGCGATTCTATACGATTTTCCTATTTTAATTGCTGAAAGTTCATTTTTTCTTATAAGATCCCGAATCACTTCGGGTTCAATGTCAAGAATATCAGCAACAGTATCAGTTCGGAAAAATTTCCCTTTTTTTAATTCAAAGCAATTTCTCACTTTACGTTCTGGAGATAATTGTACAATATATGGGCCACTATCTGATTCTGAATCAGAATTGAAATTTTGATTGATACTTTTTGAAGTCATTATTTCAGATCTTTTTTCTGGTATTTGTATGATATCTATTTGAATATATATTTTTATATTATACTATTGCATGATTCTGATATCTTCATGCATACATAGGGAGAATGGTTAAGATAATTTTGAATAAAGCAGATTATAAAATATGTAATTCTTTAAAATTTTCAATATATTT
>NZ_JAIWNS010000216.1 GCF_020216685.1 Methanospirillum hungatei
AGGTGTGTCACACCCGTTCCCATTCCGAACACGGAAGTTAAGACACCTCACGTGGATGACGGTACTGAGGTACGCGAGTCCTCGGGAAATCATCCTCGCTGCTATTGTACAGCAAGACCGTTTTATAGAATGGTATCCCATACTGGCACTCATTTCTCATCATGATCAGCAGTATGCACTCAGCACCTGATCAGAGGAAAGGTGTCTCTGAAGAATCTTCTGTACCTCTCTGTCATCTTCAATTCGCATTGTGGTATTATTTACAGGATTATTATCATTCGGCCACCCTGCATTCCACCAGACAAATCCGATAACACCTGGCCATCTCTGTTCATTGATTATTGCTGAAAATGCCTCATCAATCCAAATACTGGCAGGTTTATGTGGATTTCGAAGATCAGTTCCCATTTCAGAAATAAGCACTGACTTATTTACTGAAAGATTTTGTGCTGCTGCATATCCTTCATCCATCATCCGTGAAAACGGGAGTATATTGTCTTCATTCGGAGATAAGGCACCATACGCGGAGACACCAATCAAATCAATATACTCATCTCCGGGATAATAGGCCTCCGGGGTATTCCAGTCTTCTTCCGGGTTTGAATGCCAGTTAATATGGTACACCCAGATAAGATTATCTGCCCCCTCTTCACGCATGAGGGTGATGATATGGCGATACACTGAACGGAATAATTCTGCACCTTTCTCCTTTCCGGTCCAGTATCCGTTCCATGAAAACCACCAGCCATTCACCTCAGTTCCATACTCAATTACTATTGGAAAATTCATTCTCTTTGCTGTACGGGCAAATTTGATAAGGTCTCTGTCATATATCCCGTTGAAAATCCGTTTCAGAGTAAAGAGTGGTTCGGGTCGGTATTGATTATTATCAGAGCGAAGCATCAGTCTGATATAAGGGATTGCTCCATTTGCATGAATCATCTGCACCTTTTCAATCGGGAAGCTTCTGTTTATGCTCCACTCATGAGAAAATGCAATAACCGCAAGGTTTTTCCCCGAATTATTTACATATGAACGAATGCTCTCATTTGTTATATCCATCTCATGCAGATGATATTTCACTGGGGAAAATGCACCATTCCAGAGTGTTTCTTCTTTTGGAATGCAAAGATGGATCATATCACCTGAACAACCGGGGATCCAGATAAGAAGAAATAAGAGAATGAATACTCTACCTGAATACAAGTAAGTATGGTTTTTTTCTGCATGAATCGGATGAAATAATTCCTGGAATGCAGAATGTACCATACTCTGAATTATTATCCATGCCCTCCGATAATAATTCTTGTATCACACTAGGAGAAGAACATGGACCCTGAACTTGGTTTTCCTTTACCAATCACCACCGGAGAAAAGTTTCAGGTCCTCTTTGTAATAAGTTCCAAACCTCTGGGTGAGCTCTCCAAAACATATCTTGAACGCCCCGGGCTCCTGAACGTCACCGTGTGTACTTCTGGGGCTATGGCCCAGGATCTTGTGCGCAATACTCCCTATGATGTAATTCTTTCAGATTATGATCTTGATGACATGGATGCCATCACCCTGCATTTGAAATTACAACAGTTTGATCAGAAAAAACCCTTTCTTCTCTTTAACATCACTGACCGTGATCGTGAGATCCTGGAAACATTTACGCAAAATCCTGTTCCGAATTCACCTGCAGAACATGATGTCAGTATCATTTTTAATGAGCAGGCGCAGAAGATCGCCCAGTCTGTTGAATTATTCAGAACGCGAAACCGGCTTGAACTCTATACCCGTCATCTCGAAGAACTTGTCGAAGAGCGGACAAGGCAGTTACAGGTCGCCCAGAGGTTTGCGGTAATCGGTGAACTTGCGACGATGATCGGGCATGATATGAGAAACCCTCTCCAGGTTATAACCAATATGCAGTATCTGCTGGAGATGAGAATGCAGAAGATGAGCAAAGAAGAGCTAGAAATACTTCATCGGAATGGAATTCCTGAAATCTTCGATAGGATTGGTACTGAAATTCAATATCTTAATAAAATTATTTCTGATCTTCAGGACTATGCCCGTGAGGTAAACCCGGAAAAATCACGTATCAATCTGAAAACATTCATCGAGGACCTGATCCTGAAGATATCTCCTCCTCCTTCAGTTCTGGTAAAAATCGAGATACAATCCGGTATGATAGTATTGGTAGATCCGGTTCTTCTCTCCAGGGTTATGGAAAATCTGATGATCAATGCCATCCAGGCAATGGATACCGGAGGGACGCTTACCCTTACCTCGCACATTGCCGAAGACGATATCATTATCTCGATTCGTGATACCGGGCCAGGGATCTCCGCAGAAGCGCAGAGCCGGATATTTGATCCCTTATTTACCACAAAACCGAAAGGTACTGGCCTTGGATTATCGGTGACCAAGCGATTGATTGAAGCACATGGAGGAAAAATTACCCTTGTGGAAACATCACCTGCAGGGACTACATTTGAAGTCTCTCTTCCGGCATCATAGGGGTATTATGGGAGGTACACATGAAGAGAATACTTATTGTAGACGATGATACAGCCATCCTTGACAGTACAAAACAAATTCTTGAATTTGAAGGGTATGAAGTTGAAATTGCTGCGACGGCAGGGGAAGGTCTTGCAAAGATAGAGAATGAGTTTTTCAATCTGGCACTCTTTGACATAAAACTTCCTGATATGGAAGGGACTGAACTTCTTGAAAAAGCCCATAAACTCCGGCCGGGCATGAAGAAGATCATGGTCACCGGATATGCAAGCCTTGAGAACTCTGTATTCTCACTGAATGCCGGGGCTGATGCATATATTATGAAACCGGTTAACCCGAGAGATCTTCTGGAAAAGATAAAGGAAAAACTGGACGAGCAGGAGAAGGATCAAATTGTCGATGGCGACAAAGTGGCAGAATTCTTAGAAGAACGCCTTCTCTCAATCAGATAAAGTGCCATCATGAGCGACCTTACCAAGGAAGAGTTAATCACTACCTTACAGCAGATGGATGTTCCCAATACAGTCCTGCTTGAAGATCCATCCATCACTCTTGATACTTTCATACTTGCAATAAAAAAATTCAGGATTCAGGCTCCGGATGATTTCTATGCATATCTTGCTGACCGGCTGGGGCTGGCTTTCATGGAGCGCGATACTCTTTTTGCAAATCCACGGATCGGATCTGTTCTTCCATATGCAGTCGGTGAAGAGACGCTTATAGCTCTTCTTGAATCCAAACCGACCTACCTGAAGGTTGCAACGGCAAATCCCCTGGACACTCCCTTATTCACCCGGCTCGAAGAGATATTCGGAAAAAAATTGAAAAAGTAGTAACGCCACTCGATGCCATCCTCACAATCACTGATACGAGTTATAAGGGTCCCCACGCATATAGTGCGCTCAGTGAACTGGTGGATCGTCAACCTGATGAGTCGGCGTTTCGTATCCTTGTACCCTGGCAGAAAGCGGTAATTATCATTGGTACTATCCTTCTTCTCCTTCTCATTGCAATAAATCCCTATTTCTGGCTTTTTGTCCTCTTTACTATCGTTAATATCACGTATTTCGTGATGAACCCGGTGAAATTCTATGTCTCCATGCAGGGGATGATGGGAGAGAAGAATGTCATTCACATCTCTGATGAGGATATTCAAAACCTCAAAGATGAGGATCTCCCCATTTATACCGTCCTTGTTCCACTCTTCCATGAGCAGGAGATGCTCCCCCATATCCTTCAGAATATTGCCAATATCAATTATCCTCGTGATAAGCTCGATGTAAAAATCCTGATGGAAGAGGAAGATACGGAGACGATTGAAAAGGCCCGAAAATTAGGACTCTTTGGAAATGTGGAAGAGATCATCTCCCCGATGTCAGAGGCCGAATACCACGCATTCTTAAGTATCTTTCATCCGGTTGTCATCCCAAAGGCAGATATCACTACCAAACCCCGGGCCTGCAATTATGGACTGAAACGCTCACGTGGTGAATTTGTCGTCATCTACGATGCGGAGGATCTCCCTGACCGGGATCAGTTAAAAAAGGTAGTCATTGCATTCCAGCGTCTTGGTCCAAAATACGCCTGTGTCCAGTGTCTTCTGAATTTCTACAACCCCCGGAAGAACATGCTGACCCGGTGGTTTTCAATAGAATACTCCTATTACTATGATTTTTACATCCAGGGCCTGGATAAAATTGATGCGCCTATCCCTCTTGGTGGAACAAGCAACCACTTCAGGATGAAGACCCTCCGTGAGCTGGGTGCATGGGATCCCTACAACGTAACTGAAGATGCCGACCTTGGTATGCGGATCGCGCGTAAAAAGTTGCACACAGCAGTGCTGAATTCACATACCTATGAAGAGGCGGTCACAAGGGTCCCCTCATGGATCCGGCAGCGCTCAAGATGGGTGAAAGGGTTTGTGATCACCTGGTTTGTGACGATGCGACACCCGATAAAAGTCCTGAAAGATATCGGAATCAAGAATTTTTTTATCTTTCAGACCGGCTTTGGGGGCAACTTTTACCTCCCCCTAATGAACCTTTTCCTCTGGCTGGTCTTTGCGGCAGGGTTTATCATACCGGAATATTTCTCCAGCTGGTTTGACTTCTGGCCATTTGCGGCGATTGCAGTCTTTAACCTGCTGATTGGAAATCTCTTCTTCCTCACCATGATGGTGTTTGCAACATGGAAGGAGAAACAACGGGATCTTCTTCTGTATGCGTTCTTTTCACCGATATACTGGATACTCATGAGTATCGGCGCATGGAAGGGAACCCTGCAGCTTATCTTTAAGCCCTATAAATGGGAGAAGACCAGCCATGGCACTGAGATTGTTCACGAGCAGTTATTGATAGAACACCCTGAGCGGTTTTCAAAACCGATCAAGTGGATAGAGGTGAAATCTCCGGAGGTTGACCGGGGCGCGCGAAAAGCCACCGGAACGCAGATTGCATTCTCGGTGGGGCTTACCGTTCTCCTCATCCTTTTTGCCTTGGTTCTCTTTGGTGTACTAGAATATAAGCCGGTGACAGACCATTTCACGATTACAAAGATCCCAGGATTAAACCAGGTGATGAAACCGCTGAAAGATTATCAGTCCGGAAAGGATGTGAGGCTTCTCAATTATGAAGCAATACCCGGTCCGTACTCAACCTCACCACCGGTCATACTTCCTAAACCTACTTTAACGCAGGAGATCACCGTTGGTCCTACGTTCCAACCAGACAGGCCTGCAAGCACTATCTCCGCACCTGGAGAGCCAGGTCTTCTCGTCAGATATGATCCCCTGGTAAACCGGATTATCATAACTGCAGAAAAGAGTCTTCCGGAAGGTGACTATTATGTGGTCACTATCGGCTCAGGAGAGAGGGAGTATTCGAAAAATATCGATACTACACCAGGAACACTCTCCCTGAATGGTGGTTCCGGAGTTACCCAGGTGAAGGTATTCAGAGTACTCAGGACCGGCGCACAGATCCCTGTGATAGATTCGTCTCTCTAAAAAAAGGTTACATGATGCCACAGGCACCGGTTGAGAACGGGAGGGTCTGGTTGTAGTGATAGATTGCCTCATCCGGATACGATGACTCTGCAGCTGCCCGTGCCTTCCACCTTCTGAACTCCTCATTTTCAGGATCAAATGACAGGGCTTTTGTAAAGTAATCATAGGCGATGGAAAATTTTCCGAGTCCGTAATAACTCTGCCCTCCAAAGAACCATGCCCAGCGGTTACAGGGGAACTGGTCAATTGATCTGTCAAATTCATCTGCAGCAAGTTGATATCTGCTCTGGTTCAGGTAACAGTTCCCTTTCACATAATATGTCCAGGGAATAGTAGGATCCAGTTGTATTCCCTTATTCAGATAGGCTATAGCGTATTCACACTGTCCCCCTTTCTGCAGGATATCACCCCGGTAGTAATATGCCCATGCATTTCCGGGATCCAGGAGTATCGTTTTATCAAAGCTGCATAATGCATCCTGATACCTGCCAAGTTCATACTGGGTCATTCCCCGGTAGTACCATGCCTCCGGATTCATCGGATCCAGACTGACCGCAGAGGTGAGGTACGTGAGTGCATCTGCATACCTCCCGTCATGATATGCAATTGCGCCCTGATAGAACCAAACCGATGCATTTTCAGGTGCATCAGCAGCTCTTTTTGTTACATTTTGCAGTGACCAGGAGGCGGGATCCTGTGCTGCCCGTATAGAGAGGTACAAAGCCCGGTATTCTTTTGTATATGGGTCAATGGTGAGTGCAGAGTTGATAGCCTCAAGAGCCTGGTCATACTGTCCGGTCTGGTAATATGCATTGGCGAGTTCATACCAGGCTGATGCCTGACATGATGATCCCTCAAGACTTGTTTTCAGCTCCTTAATTGCAGATTCGTAGTCACCAGAGATGGCCAGGTTTTTTCCATAAACAAATCGTGTCCATTCATTATCCGGATTTAATTTTATCGCAGTTTCATAATAATTCCTGGCTGCGGTGCGGTTTCCCAGTTTTTCATACGCCCTGCCCATCTCATAATAGACACCGGCATTTGAGGGATCAAGTGTCAGTGCCGATTGCAAAGCATCGATTGCCTGCGCATAATTACCCAGTTCGGTATATGTTGTTCCGGTGAAGTACCAGGCAGGTGCGTTCTTCTGATCATAGGTGGTAGCTTTGATGAACCAGGCAAGTGCCTCACGGTATTTCCCCTCTTCAAAAAGCAGGCGCCCTTTATTAAAAGCTGACCAAGTATTATTTGGCTCGATCAGGAGATCATGTTCGACCTGGATATAGTTCAGGGGAGTTGTTGTGTTCATTCGCAAGGATGATAAAAGGTCTAAAGCGGTTTTGTTCCCGGGAAGGATATCAAGGACTTTCAGGATGGCACGATTTGCCTTATCTCTCTCTCCTTTCGTTATGTGGAGGTGCGCTTTTGCAAGCAGGATCGTGCTGTTTCCAGGGCTGAATTCAGCGGCTCTGGTGATTGCATGTATTGCCCCTTCGTTATCACCTTGTTCTTTTAGTATCTCAGCCATTGCATACCAGAGATCAGGGTTTTCAGGATCTGATTCCAGTAAACTCTGAAGAGTTGCAAGGGTATCCGGTGTGCCTGATTCTGCATCTGGAACGGTTACATTTGTATCTGTAATACAACCGCAGAACAGGAGAAGCAGGATAAGAAAGACAGACAGGAGATGATGAGTCTGCATACCATCTCATCGATGTATAAGTAAAAAAAATAGCACTCAAAGCGACGAAGATAGAAAAATTAAATAGAAACCCCTGGTGGAAGGGGTATAGTTGAATTTGGTTTTTGCATCGATGCGATCTCTGAGCTGTTGAACTTTTCAGGCGGTGACATTGATGCAATCTCTGAGCTGTTGAACTTTTCAGGTGGTGACATTGATGCAATCTCTGAGCTGTTGAACTTTTCAGGTGGTGACATTGATGCGATCTCTGAGCTGTTGAACTTTTCAGGTGTGTGCATTGATGCGATCTCTGAGCTGTTGAACTTTTCAGGTGTGTGCATTGATGCGATCTCTGAGCTGTTGAACTTTTCAGCCGGATGCATAGATCCAATCTCAGAACTGTTAAATTTTGTAATGATCATCCCACCTGGGTAGATCACATCATCTGCGTATGCAAAACTGAGCACAGTAGCAACTATTGCACATACTATCAAAGCAAGTATACCTGATCGGAGGGTTGCCATAATATATCCTCAGAAATCGTTTGTGATAGAGATATTTAAGGATACTCTTTCTTTTAAGAAAATGAGAGATGAAATGCGATAATAAATACAATAAAATGATTCAGTTTACTCTAAAATGAATAAAAAAATTGGAATAAATTTAAACGGTCACTCCTGGCGGGAGAGGAATATTTGAGACGGTGTTTTGCATAGTACCGATCATGGAACTGTTAAATTTCGTGGCGTCCTGCATGGTTCCAATTTCGGATGAGTTGAACTTTTGTGAGTTCTGCATGGTTCCGATTTCGGATGAGTTGAACTTTTG
>NZ_JAIWNS010000217.1 GCF_020216685.1 Methanospirillum hungatei
GTTGATGAAGTAAATCTGCTTGAAGACCATCTGGTGGATCTCCTCCTTGATGCAGCTGCAATGGGGGTAAATTATGTCGAGCGGGAAGGGATTTCGTTTTCTCATCCGGCACGGTTCCTCCTTGTCGGTACGATGAATCCGGAAGAAGGTGACCTCCGTCCCCAGCTCCTGGACAGGTTTGGTCTTGTGGTGGATGTAACCGGTGAAGAAGATATTCAGGTACGCAAAGAAATAATCCGGAGAAGACTGGCCTTTGAACATAATCCACAGGAATTCACCAGTTCTTATCATGCATCAGAAAAAGTATTACGGGATTATGTGATATCTGCAAAACCCATGATTAACAAGATACCAATCGATGATACAATTCTTGACAAGATAGTAACCATTACCCTGCGATTGGGTGTTGACGGTCATCGCGCTGATCTGACATTGATACGAGCTGGCCTCGCTTCAGCTGCATTAGCAGGGAGAACATCTATTTCCCAGGAAGACATTACCCGGGCTGCCGGACTTGCCCTCCCTCACCGGATGTACCGCCGACCATTCGAAGAACAGAATAGTGATATGGAACAAGTGGAATCCTGGATTGCGGAGCTTTATCAGGATGTTTCATGAACATGAGTATTTTGCTGATATAAAAGGACTAAATGAAGCAAAATTATCACTTCTACTCTTCCTGGTATCACCAGCTATCAGGAGTCTGATTCTGATTGGCGGGACCGGAACAGGCAAATCTCATCTTGCCAGGCTGGCCACATCAGTAACAGATCAAAAAACCGTTCATCTTCCTCAACATGCAACATGGGACCGGGTTTTTGGGTCAATTGATTTCACGGCATCATTAGCACGGGGAGAAGAAGTAATTGAGCATGGACTTTTAAAAAGGGCTGACGGAGGTATTGTTATCATGGATGATATTCATCTCATGGATCATACTCTCATAACCGCAGTTCTCACTGCAGCAGAGACCGGAACGGTGATAATTGAAAGAGATGGAATATCATCAATATATCAGACAAATTTTAAAATAATCGCGACTCTGAATCAGGAAGAAGGAGAAATCACTCCACATATAATTGACCGTTTTTCCCTCTGTGCTCTATGCCCGGCAATAACCGATCCATTCCTCCGGAAACAGTTTCTAAAAGAAGCCATAGGTAGAAACCCATATTATTCTATTCCTGATTTGAAATGCTCTGAAAAAGAAAATAATCAAAGAGAACAGATTCTCAAAGCTCAAAACCGGTACCCGTATGTCCATATTCCGGATGGAATAATGGATCTGGTCACGAGTCTTGCTATAGACCTGGGAGTTGAGGGCCATCGTGGTGATATTGCTCATTGCAGCGCAGCCTCTGCCCTTGCAGCGCTAAACGAACGAGATCAGGTTTCAGTTGATGATATTTCTGCAACTCTGCAGGTATCTCTCCAACACCGGAGACGAGATTACCAGAAAGAGTCACCCTCTTTACATGATACCGAGAAAAAACAATCATCTCTACCGGAATGTGAGAGTAAAAAGGATGAAGATGGATTGCCACAGAATAACCACCCCCAAAAAGAGGATCAGAATGAGTCACAGCAAAAACAAATCCCACAAGCTCCTGCTCCGGATCAGGTCTTTGCAGTAGGCGATATGCAATTCACAAAAGATCTCATATCTCAAAAGAAAAATAGGAATTTCTGTCCAATGGGGAAAACCGGGAAAAAAGGATCACATCAGAACATTTCATATAACGGAAGATATTTCCGGTCAAAACATCCTTCAGGAAAAATATATGATATTGCATTTGATGCGACCTTCCGTGCAGCGGCACCACACCAGATTGCCCGATCAAATGGAACACTGGCTTTGAATATATCCGTACAGGACATTCGTGTAAAAGAACGGAAACGAAAATCAGGGCGCACTATCATCTTTGTAGTCGATTCAAGTGGCTCCATGGGTGCTGCAAAACGAATGATAGCAGTAAAAGGAGCAGTCCTCTCATTACTCAAAGATGCATATATTAACCGTGACCAGGTCGCTCTTATTTCATTCAGGGGTACAGGGGCAGAAGTTCTGTTAAAACCCACCCGAAGTGGAATGACTGCATATCATCAGCTGGCACATCTTCCAACCGGGGGATTAACTCCCTTATCCTCTGGAATTTACACTGCAGTAAGCCTCATCAGAACAATCAGACGTAAAAATTCTCATGATGAACCATTTGTCATAATAATCTCTGATGGCAGGGCAAATCATGCACGATCAGGTAATGATCCGGTTTCAGAAGCATGGATGGCTGCGGCGGCGGCGAGAAATGAGAAGGCACATTACTATGTGATAGATACCGAATGTGGCTATCCTCGGTTTTACCTGGCAAAAAAACTTGCTGAACATATCGGGGGAACATATACGCTGCTTGAAACCATGAACGGAGAAGAAATCGTTCAGTTTGTCAGACAGGAAAGTGGCCGTCAAACCAAATATTAATGAAATAAATAAAAAAAAGTTTAATTAAAATAAAGTTACATATGTAAAGGAGATTTTGATCATGGTAAATCATACAGTCCCCTTACATACCTCTCATATTATCCTTGTGTTTTTTTTGATATCGGGATTTCTCATACCCCTGCCGGTGTTTGCAGATAATAAAATCCAGAATGTAGAACAGGATCAGGTATATCCGGAATATGCAACCGGTTTTTCTGTTGAATATCATGAGGATTATAAAGTAGTCACGGTTACAAAACCCTGGCGAGGATCTGATGAATCATATACCTATGTCCTCGTAAAACCGGGTGTGAATCCACCTCATCTTGGAAAAGGAGAAGAAATCATAACAATCCCTTCAGAACGGTTTGTTTCACTCTCATCGACCTATCTTCCATATCTTCCCATTCTTGGAATCACCAGCTCATTAAAAGGAGTCACGAATCCGAATACTGTGTACACACCTGAGGTTCGTAATCTCATTCAGGAGGGAAAAGTACTTGATGTCTCCGGAGGTGGGTCAGGAATGGCAACAGGTATCAATCTTGAAACTTTGATAGACCTGAACCCTGATCTTGTCATGACTTATGCAACTGGACAACCGGAGTATGATGCACACCCAAAACTTCAGGAAGCGGGTATTCCTGTAGTTCTGAATGCTGAATACATGGAAGAAGATCCCTTGGGGCGGGCAGAATGGATAAAATTCATTTCGGTATTTTTCAACCGGGAAAAAGAAGCGAATGCTTACTTTGAAGAGATTAAAAAAGAATATCAGTCACTCGAAAAATCGGTTCATTCACGCAATGATACCTATCCGACCGTATTTGTGAATAATAACTGGCACGGGACTTGGAATATGGCTGGGGGTCGTAGTTTTGTTGCTGAACTATTACGAGACGCAGGAGCGGATTATCTCTGGTCTGATGACACAACTACCGGAAGTATTCCGCTCGATTTTGAAATAGTATACGATAGAGCACAGAAAGCAGATTATTGGTTAAATCCGGGTACTGCGATGACTCTTCAGGAATTATTGGGAGAGGATGCCAGGTATTCAGAGTTTGCTGCAGTAAAATCTAAAAAGATTTATAACAATAATGCCCGGGTAAATGCCGGAGGAGGGAATGATTACTGGGAATCCGGCGTAGCACATCCCGAAGTAATATTAAAGGATTTAATTAAAATATTTCACCCTGAAGTTGTTTCAGATCATAATCTGGTTTACTACCGGCATCTGGATTAAATGAGATATTCAATATCCATGATTTTATCCGGCCATTTCAGCATACGAATTGCAGGAATAATGACATTTCTCCTTATTTTATTAATAATCCTGTTTTTCCTTGAATTGGTTCTCGGATCAGTTGCAATCCCCTATCAAGAAATTTTCCGGATTCTTACTGGTCATGGTTCCTCACATGACAGCTGGATTATGATCATCTACAATTTCCGACTGCCTAAAGCAGTGGTCGGTTTATGTGCAGGTGCATGTCTTGCAATCGCCGGCCTTTTCATGCAGACACTCTTTCGAAATCCTCTTGCCGGACCTGATGTTCTTGGCCTTTCAGCAGGAGCCAGCCTTGGGGTTGCAATCGTTGTTCTCTCCGCAGGAACGGCAGGAGCCTCTTCGATTCTTGGGAATCTGGGATTTTTCGGAAGTGTTGGTATTGCAATAGCAGCATCTTTCGGATCAGGTCTTGTCCTCCTTATGATCCTGGCGGTTTCAAAAAGAGTTCAAAGCAGTATGACACTCCTTATTCTAGGGCTCATGTTTGGGTATACAGCAAACTCTTTCATTTCAATTCTCATGCATTTTGCCCTGGCAGAGCGTATACAGGCATATACTATCTGGAGTTTTGGTTCATTTGGTGGAGCAACATGGGACCAGATACAGGTTCTGGTTTTGTTTGCTGTATTTGGTCTGATATGTTCAATATTTCTGATTAAGCATCTGAACGTACTCCTTCTCGGTGACCAATATGCCGAGAGCATGGGTCTTAATCTTATCAGAACAAGAAATAAAATTTTCATCATCACCGCAGTTCTCTCCGGAGTAGTAACGGCATTTTGCGGGCCTATTGGATTTATTGGAATATCCGTCCCACATCTCTGCCGTGCACTCTTTGCGACTGCAAATCATTGCATTCTTATACCGGCATGCATCCTGCTCGGGGCCTGTCTTGCTCTTACTGCAGATATTATCGCATCAGTTCCGGGGTATTCCATTACCCTTCCTTTAAATGCCATTACCTCCCTTATCGGGGCACCAGTAGTTATCTGGATTATTTTTTCAAAAAGCAGGAATGGGATGGAGGTCAGTGTCTGATGGGGCTTATTCATATAGACAAACTTACCATCGGGTACAAAAAAAGAAAGAATGGAGAGAGAAAAGTCATCTCTCATCTTAATCTGGATATGAATACCGGTGAGTTAATTTGTCTTGTCGGTCCGAACGGCAGTGGAAAATCAACTCTTTTAAAAACAATTACTGGCCTTTTGCCGCCGTTAGACGGTGAGGTTTTTCTTTCTGGCAGGAATATCCGGTCGATATCGTCTCTGGAACAGGCAAAACTGGTATCTATGGTACTAACGAATCCGGTTCAGGCCGGACAACTGACGGTATATGATGTTTGCAGTCTGGGAAGGTATCCACATACCGACTGGATAGGATCATTGGCACAGGAAGACCATGATATGATAACCGCATCTTTGGATGCTATTGGAATCAGACATTTTGCACACCGTTATTTACATGAACTGTCGGATGGTGAACGACAAAAGGTGATGATCGCCCGGGCTCTTGCACAAAATTCAAAACTTATAATTCTGGATGAACCTACTGCCTTTCTTGATATGCCCTATAGGATAGAAATAATGCATATTCTAAAAAATCTTGCCCTGAAAGAAGATCGGGGAATTCTCCTTTCAACACATGATCTGGATCTTGCAATGCGAACTGCAGATCGCCTCTGGGTCGTCAATCGGGATGGATCTTTTCATGATGGTGCTCCTGAAGATCTTGTTTTAAAAGGAGTTATTTCACAGGTGTTTGCCATTGGTGAAATCGCCTATGATGCGGAGCGGGGACGTTTTCACATACCTGTCCATCCCAAGGGATCAGCACGGATAACCGGAGAGAATGGAAAATTCAGATTTTGGACAGAAAGAGCCATGGAAAGGATTGGATTTATTTCACAGGAAAATGAATCGGCAGAGGTTCATGTACACATCGTTCCCACCGAAAAATGCATGACCTGGATTATTCAGACTCCCGGTACGGTGAAACATTTTTCCAATCTGACTGATGGAATACACTGGATACAAACCTTAAAGACAGCAGGTTAATCTAATTTCCCTGCAGTTATTAGTCTTTTTACCTACAGATATTGGAGAAATATAAGTAATGAAGTATTATAACCCGAAGGGATCAATTTCCCGGATTGCAGTGTATGGAAAAGGAGGAATTGGAAAATCAACGATATCAGCTAATATTTCTGCAGCTCTTTCAGATGAAGGGCATTCAGTCCTGCATATAGGTTGTGATCCAAAACATGATTCAACCAGGACACTTCTCGGGGAACTTCATACCCACACCGTAACCGATTTTTTCCGTGCATCTGGTATCCAGACTGATTATTCAGTTCTCATCAGGACAGGATATAATGGAATTGCCTGTATAGAAGCCGGGGGTCCGGAACCTGGTGTGGGTTGTGCAGGAAGGGGAATTTTAAGTACATTTGAAATTCTCAAACAGATAGAGACTGATTCTTCCCGGTATACCTATACCATCTATGATGTCCTGGGAGATGTGGTATGTGGGGGATTTGCTGTCCCACTCAGACATGGATATGCAGATATCATCCTGATTGTGACATCTGGCGAATATATGTCATTATATGCAGCAAATAATATACTTCGCGGCATTCATAATTATGATGGCAACATACAACGAATTGGAGGGATCATCTATAATTCCCGCGGAGGAGCTGAGGAAGATGAACAAGTAAAAAAATTTTCTCATGCAGTCAGTCTCCCTATCCTGGTTAAGATCCCAAGAAGCGAGATCTTTCTCACCGCAGAACGGCATTCAAAGACCGTGGTTGCTGCATTTCCAAATAGCCAGGAAACACTATTATTTCGAAAACTGGTATCTGAATTTTTTTCAACTAAAAACCCTATTCCCCGGTATCCTGCTCACCCTCTTGATGTAATTGACCTTGAATCACTTATACTTGGAAGAGATATATCTGGATTTACCTCCTTCTCTCATCAGGTACAGCTGGATGTCAGACCCGGAATCTCATACATTGATAATGGAACCGGTCATTATACCATCCCAAAAAAGCCTCCTCTATTTGGTTGTGCATTTGCCGGGGCAATAGCCGTACTCGCTCAAATCCGGGATGCTTCTGTTATTGCCCATTGTCCCTCAAGTTGTGCACATATTGTCTCCAATCTTCTGATCTCTTCACAAAACCGGGATTGTGATAAATCAGATCATCATGGTAAACATATGTCATTTTCATTTATTCATACCAGGATGGATGAAAAAATGATGGTATTCGGGGGAATTGAAGAGTTAAAAAAAACTATTGTTAATTCTGTTGGATCCGGCAAACGTGTAATATTTATTGTATCCGGATGTACACCCGGTATAACCGGGGATGATATTGTAGGTTGTTCATCTGAAATGAGCCAGAATCTGGGTATACCGATCATTCCTGTACCGGTAAACGGAATCGGAGAGGGAGACTTCAGTGCAGGCACCATGGCAGGGTATCACGCCTCTTTACAACTGGTGAAACAGGAAGCCGGGAAAAAGATAGGTTCTGTGGTCATTGTTGGAGAAAAAATTCTTGCGAATAATACAACTGCAAATTTTAATGAATTAAATCATTATCTCTCTACTCTTGATATCCCGGTTTCATGCAGGTTTCTTACATATACCTCGGTAAATGAGCTGGAATCCATGAGTGAACAAAGTATCATTCTCCCGGCATCTTCTGATAAAAATACCCTGGAAATATCTAAAATCATTTCAGAAAAAACCGGATTAGAAATATTTCCTCATTCTTTTCCATATACCTTCCATGAAACGGTCAGATGGATTGAGGATCTTGCTGACAGATTCAGTGTCCGGGATATGGGTTCAGCACTTATCGCACGAAATGAGAAAATATACTGTGAAGAAATTGCATTGGTTAAGCAGATGACTTCTGGAAAACGGGTAATTATCGCTTCGTCTGGTCCGGATATATCCTGGGTTTTAGAGGTGGTCAGAGAATGTGAGATGGAAATAATCTGTGCAGGATTTTTTTCATCTCCGTATACTACGAAACATTATCAAAAAGATACCGACCCATCCATAGTAATGGATTATAGTCCCGATGCACTCTATGATGATATCAAAACACATCATCCGGACCTTGTATTAACCACTATCTGGCTTGATCATACAAAAGCTG
>NZ_JAIWNS010000218.1 GCF_020216685.1 Methanospirillum hungatei
ACCGGGACCGACAGGACCGCATATGTGCCTGACATGACCCCGCAGGTCCCACAGGTGACAACATCAACATCAGAGACGGTATCGTCCTGTACAATTCTTTTTTTTAATTCAGATGCCGTCAGGATAACTGCAGACCCATCGGCAAGAGCGGTCCTGATCTCATCAATTGGTCTCATAGGAGCCGTATATCCTCCACCCGTACCTGCAGGCCTTCCTTTCTGGAGAATAACTGGTTCACAACGCCGGTATGAGCAAGATTCATCATGCAGTACGCCGGGAGAAACCGCATCCTCCTCCCAAATACCGGTACCTGACGGACACTTTCAGCCATTCCTTCAAACCCGATGATATGATAGGCCTCAAGATCTTTTACTTCTCTCCCCCGTGAGGAGAGAGGGCCAACGACATGGGTTACGATTACTCCTGATACTGTACTTGCTGACAATACCAAAAGGACATGCTGGACCGGGCATCCGGCTCCCATGGGCCGTCCGGTCAGGATATCACCCGGCTGAATATCCCATTTCTCAACGAGATCAGGTCTGAACGGAAGAAGAATCTTCCTGGCCGAGCATTCCCCCGGTAATGGATGCAGGATAAAATCGAAGGGATCTCCAAGGATGTCAAAACTCCCAAGAACTGCCTGAGTGCAGGGCACCTCCTGACAGAGGTGTTGAGAAGAGAACGGACATTCCTCTTTTTTTCTGGTCCCTGACTGAAGGGCTGCGAAGAACTCATCACAGGTCCCATACCCGCATGCACCGCAGTTTCTTCCGGGTAAAGTCCAGTCTTCCCCCATCAGTCACCCCTGAACATCAGTGCATCTCCGTCAAGCTGACGAAGGACTCCCGTATGATGCTTCCATCCGATATTCGTCTTTCCAATGCAGACCGTACAGACGCCGAGCGGGGGAATACCCCGGAGGGTGATGGTTGCCGGGTTCTCAATATCCGGTGCTTCCCCAATCGCCCTTGTCAGGTATCGCATACCGGTTCCCTGCACGGCATTCGTCTCAACAATATCAATATCTCCCCGAATGCCCCGGATCTTCTCTCTGAACACCTCCTTTTCTGCCTGTGAGACGAGATCAATCCTGGTCACAACCGCGATATCGGCAAGGGCTATCATGGGTGCCATCTTTGCAGGAGATTGTATCCCGGAGATTGCAGATAAGACAACAATACCAAATGACTGGGTCGTATACGGAGTGCATCGCAGACAAAGACCTGCACTCTCAACGATGAGCATATCTGCCCCTTCTGTCATGGCCCACTCTATAGCCTCGTCAAGGATCATGATTCCGGCATGATCAGGACAGAGATCACCTGAGTAGACCTTTTTTGCAGGAATATGAAACTCATTCCTGATCTCTTCATCTTCGGTGGCACAGACCACATCTATCTTCAGGTATGCAGACTTGAGCTCAGGATGGATCCTGATTATCTGCCTGGTGACTGCAGTCTTTCCAGCCGAAGGAGGGCCGGCGATGATGACGAGTTTCATTACCAGGATACCGGAACGGGTTGGGTGATCAGTTCACCGGCACGAATCATCTCTCTCATCCGGCCGATAATGCCATCCATGTGAAGCATCTGACGGATTGCATGTTCTTCTGCCCCGTCAGGCTCGATGACCTTTGATACTGCCCCATCCTGCATTACGATACGGCGATCTGAAAGCAGGGAGACCAGGGGATCATGGGTGACAAAGAGCAGGGCTTTGTGATGCTGACGGAGGACTTCTATCACCTTTTCTTTGAATATTCCCGCATTCTCAACCTCATCAAGCAGGATTATCGGCGTGTTTGAGATAAGAATAGCATCTGCCACCATCAGGGATCGTGTCTGTCCACCTGAAAGGCTGGTCATCCGGACATGGGCGGTAATCGGTTCTCCGGTAAACTGGTTTGCAAGATTGATGGTCTCCTGAATGCAGGACTCTTTCATATATCCACGGGAGAGGAGATGCATTCGTAAAAAGTCAGAGACACTCAGATCACACAGACACCGGGTATTCTGGGTGATGAGGGCAACCGGTTTTGCTGCCGGGTCACGGACATACCGTTCCGGAGGGAGTTTCCCGTTAACCAGAATCTGTCGCCCGGTGACGGTATCCCGATTTGCAAATATCTCGATATCATTGATAAAGGCACTTTTTCCGGACCCGGTCGGTCCGACGATGGACAGGGTATCGCCTGGTCTGATGTGTATCTCTAAAAACGCCTCTTGTATCCCCTTGCGGTTCCGTCCGGGCAGTATGGTTATATCCCTGATGGTTTCCTCTATCATCCTGAATAGATTGTACGCCAGTCAGGATAATAATATTATCCCAATATATCCAAAATTGATACAATAAGGAAATTATAATAGGAATTTTACTATACTTAAGTGCTACATAATCTCCATCAGTCCATACAGGCACTCATGAAGGTGTGAAATATACTACCTATAGAGACATCATATCTCTCTATAGTTCTCCATATTCTCTAGAACATACTCTCATGTAGAATTCAGGAGCATCATAGAGAACCTGTGTAGTCCGGACCAGATTGCCAATGCACATTCATACCAACGCATACAATATGGTAATATTTAAAAGTCCGGGAACGCCCTGTTAAGGAGTCAGAGAGATCGTGACAATTGGTCAGCAAAACCCCCTGAAATTCCGTCAGAAACGAAGACCACTTGAAATTACCATGCATACCGTATGGTTCATCTGTGCCATTTCTTCGATCATTGGAATTTTTTTTATTCTCATCTTCCTGCTCTATGATGCAGCACCGGCATTTCTGGATATCGGCCTTATTCCATTTCTTACCGGGGAACGATGGGATCCGACCAGTATCATACCAAAGTACGGACTTGTCCCCCTCATCGTCGGGACCCTGCTCGTCACTATTGGAGCAATGATATTTGCCGTTCCTTTCGGTATCGCCTGTGCAATCTTCATCGCTGAACTTGCAAGCCCCCGGATGAGAAATATTCTGAAACCGGCTGTTGAGCTTCTTGCCGGGATTCCGTCTGTGGTTTATGGATTCTTCGGACTTGTCATCCTCGTGAAATTTTTACAGGATCTCCTTTCGGTCCCGAGCGGAGAGTCGGTCCTTGCCGGTTCAATCCTTCTTGGTATCATGTCCCTTCCGACCATTATCAGCGTATCAGAGGATGCCATCAGTTCAGTTCCCAGATACCTGAAGGAAGGATCCCTGGCTCTTGGGGCGACCCACTGGCAGACCATATCACAGGTCATCGTCCCTGCTGCACTGTCAGGTATTACCGCGGCTGTGATTCTTGGAATCGGTCGTGCTGTCGGTGAGACGATGGCGGTCATCATGGTTACCGGGAACGCAGCGATCATCCCGTCCCCAATCTGGAATATCCTTTCACCGGTCCGAACCCTGACCGGAACACTGGGGATTGAGATGGGGGAGGTTGCGGTCGGATCACTTCACTACCATGCTCTGTTCGGCGTTGCCGTTGTGTTACTTCTGATAACTCTGATCATCAACCTGGCAGCCCTGACGGTCATGAAACGTCTGAAGAGTTCACAGACCGGAGGATGCTCACGAACAGGGGTGTTCTCATGCCGTATGATCACAGACCGGCTGTCCGGGATCATGCCCTATCTTCCGCCGGGATTGACAGCCCTTCTCGGACTATTCCTGCTCC
Organism: Methanospirillum hungatei; assembly: GCF_020216685.1. Lineage (GTDB taxonomy): Archaea > Halobacteriota > Methanomicrobia > Methanomicrobiales > Methanospirillaceae > Methanospirillum > Methanospirillum hungatei_B. The sequence continues at coordinate 3,669 of NZ_JAIWNS010000218.1, forward strand.
TTATCGGATTATGGCAGGGAGCGGCAGGGATGCTGATACTCTACCTGATCGTACGACTGGTTGACCGGTACTGTATCAGACAGACGGTGCAGAAGATCTGGTTCTCTCTGGTCACAATCATGATGGGAATTGTAACTCTCATCCTCATCTTCATCCTGTATGATATCTTCTCAAACGGTCTTCCTTATGTCACGATTGATTTCCTGACCGAATCACCACGAAACCTCGGTCGCGGAGGAGGTATCTTTCCTGCTATAATCGGAACATTCTACCTGGTTATTGGTTCTATTCTCATCGCTCTGCCTCTTGGGATCGGAGCTGCTATTTACCTCGTGGAATATACGAAAGAGAACATCCTTACCAGGTTTATCAGGACGGCAACAGATCTGCTGAATGGGACTCCTTCTATCGTTTTCGGGCTGTTCGGGTTCACCTTTCTTGTGCTCTTCCTTGGATTTGGTATATCACTCCTTGCCGGTATGATTACCCTTGCCCTTATGGTCCTGCCAACGGTGATCAGAACGACGGAGGAGGCATTAAAGAGTGTTCCGGACAGTCTTCGTGAAGGATCGTATGCCCTTGGAGCGACCAGGTGGCAGACGGTCCGGCGGGTTGTCCTCCCCCCGTCGGTTCCAGGTATTATCACCGGTGCCATCCTCTCTATCGGGCGTGCAGCAGGTGAGACGGCCCCGATTATGTTTACAGCCGTCGTATTCATGCAGCGACGCCTTCCTGATTCGTTTTTTGATCCGGTCATGGCTCTCCCCTATCATCTGTTCATTCTGGCAACCAATGTCCCAGGCGCCAGGAACAACCAGTATGCAACGGCAGTCGTCCTTCTTTTCCTCGTCATCATGATATATGGAGGAGCGATTGTCATCAGAAATCATTATGATAAAAAAATCAGGTGGTAACCTATGAATGAAGAAATTATCATCGATGTGCAGGGTTTAAACCTCTGGTACGGGGAGAATCATGCACTGCACAATGTAACTTTGCCAGTCGCGAACAGAAAGGTCACTGCCCTGATTGGTCCGTCCGGATGTGGAAAATCAACCCTTATTCGGTGTTTTAACCGGATGAATGATCTGGTTTTAGGTTGTCGGGTCACGGGGGATATTCTCTATCATGGACAGAATATTAACGGGCCGGACGCAGACCCGGTAGAACTCAGAAGGAAGATCGGAATGGTCTTTCAGAAACCAAACCCCTTTCCAAAATCCATCTACGAGAACATCGCATACGGACCACGGGTTCATGGAATAAAAAACAAGAGAGACCTTGACGAGATCGTGGAGTCATGCCTTCATAAGGCTGCACTCTGGGAAGAAGTGAAAGACCGGTTGCATGATTCGGCAATGAGTCTGTCCGGAGGTCAGCAGCAGCGTCTCTGTATTGCAAGAACGCTGGCCGTAAACCCTGAGATTATCCTCATGGATGAGCCATGCAGTGCTCTTGACCCGATTGCAACTTCAAAGATCGAGGATCTTATTGAGGAACTCAAGAAGGAGTACTGTGTGATCATCGTCACCCATAGTATGTCCCAGGCTTCCCGCGTTTCAGATTATACGGCATTCATGTACCTTGGTGACCTCATAGAATTCGGGGAGACCAGACAGATATTTGAGAATCCACACAAAGAATTGACTGAGAACTATATCACCGGAAGATTCGGATAAGACTATGACCGAGAAAGAACGTTCTGAACTCTCACAGATCCACACTGATGCATGTGATTTAGGAACATATGCCATTACCATGCTCCGGGACAGTATTGATGCTTTTGAGCGGGGAGATACGGACCTTGCCCAGGATGTCTGTAACCGGAAGATTGAGCTGAAGAAACAGTTTATTGCCACAGAAGAGAACATGTTCAGGCATCTGGCTTTATATCAGCCGGTTGCACGGGATATGCGGGAGATAGTCGCTTCGCTTCGTATCATCTATAACTTTGAGCGTATCGGGCGGATGGGATATGATATCGGGGACACCATCAAAACCCTTTCTCAATGCTGTGGTCTTGCCGATCCTGATAAACTCATCATTGTCGGGAGAAAAGTTCTCTCAATGATTGAGGATGCATTTGATGCATTTGAGGATCGTGACGTGACCCGTATCAGGAATATGCGGGAGCGGGATTCAGAGATTGATCGTCTGTATTGTGAAGTGATGCGGGATCTCATCAAAAGAATGGAACAGAAAAAGGACGATGTTCCGATCCTGGCACGGTATGTCATCATTGACCGGTACCTGGAGCGATGTGGTGATCAGGCATGTAACATTGCCGAGATGACGACATACATGGTCACCGGCGAGCGGGTAGAAATAATCTGATTTTTCCTTTTTATCCTTATTTTACTCTTTTTGTTCCTGATATTTTTCTGAAGGATGAGGGCCTTTGTTTCATATCAGTATGAGGTTATACACCAATATGAAACGGCTCTCTGACCTAAACCATAGTCACCTGCCTGATGCCCCCACAACACCCGAATGTCAGAATATCTAAAAAGAGATCTGCATCAATCGACCGTACAGTGTTTAGTGAGTGTGAAAAAAGGGAAAAGGGGCTTAATTGGTAAGGGGAACAAACCCTTCTTCAGTAACGATCTTCTGCCCTTCAGGACTGTCGATGAAGGCAATGAACTCAGCAATAATTCCGGATGGCTCACCATTGGTCAGGAAATTAAGCGGACGGGCAATCGGATATGATTTATCCTTTACCGATTCAATCGAGGGGATTACAGATTTTCCATCAACAAGGATCGGCACTGCATGGACAGTATCATCAATATATCCAAGACCGACATACCCGATTGCAGCAGGAGTCTGTGCAACACTCTGTTTTACTGCACCATTTGAGTTCTTTTCAAGCTGTGTCGGAACAAAATCCTCTTTGTTCATAACCTTCTCATGGAAGAACTCCCTGGTCCCTGATGCACTATCTCTGCCGATGACAACAATTGATGCATCATTCCCTCCAACGTCTTTCCAGTTGGTAATATTTCCGTTGTATATGGCTTTTACCTGATCAAGAGTAAGAGAAGCGATCGGATTGGTCTTGTGAGTGATGATGGCAATTCCATCAATGGCAATCTGATGCTCAAGCAACTCAGGATATTTCTCTTTCTCTTCTTTCTTCAGATCACGGGAGGCCATTCCAATCATGGCAGTACCCTCTCCAGCCGACTGGACTCCGGCCCCGGACCCTCCACCATTGACCTGGACATCAACACCCGGATGGGTATCCATATAGATTTCTGCTGCCTGCGCTGCGACCGGAAGCACGGTGGTTGAACCGGTAATCGTCAGAACACCGGCTGCTCCGGGCTGAACCTTTGTCTCTTTCAGCGGGTTTTCACCGGTTGTAACCGGGGTGGTTTTTTCAGTTTCAGTTGTCCCGGTACATCCGCAGAGGAGCACGGCACAAATAAAAAGTCCAATCAGGATAATTCCTGATACAATTGTAGTCTTACCAGCCATGGTAACTCACGTATCATCACCTATAACGAAACCAGATATTAAACTGATTATCTCCAGAGAATATAGAGACATCAGATAACTCTATAGTGCCATAGAGATATGAATGTCTGACATCCAGAGACTTATTTATAGAGATAGAAAGTACCTTTTCCTATCCCCTGGTCATTTTCAGGATCAGAACCTTCAATTATAATTCGCATAATTTTCATAACTCAATAATCTGGACTTCCTATGTATCGCGTGCTGTATGTAGATGACGAACCCGGTATCCTTGAACTGGTCAGGATGTACCTGGAAAGTTATGGATCAATGCTCGTTGATACATGCCCTTCTGCAGATGAAGCTAAAGATCTTGTCAGAAAGACAGGGTATGACACCATCGTTCTTGACTATTACATGCCTGATGTCAATGGTATTGATTTTTTAAAGGAGGTACGACAGAGCGGACTTGACTGCCCGATCATCATCTATACCGGCAGAGGCAGGGAGGATGTTGTTATCGATGCTCTCAACAACGGTGCAGACTTTTACCTGCAAAAGTCAGGTGAGCCGGGCAG
>NZ_JAIWNS010000219.1 GCF_020216685.1 Methanospirillum hungatei
ACAACCATCTCCTGGAGGCAGGTCAGGTCGGTTGAGATAAGATATTATGATGAAGGACAGGAACATCTGCTTTATCTGTTTGCGCAGTTCTGGCTGATCATCGCTGTTGTATTGTTATTACCGTTTTTCTTATCCAGAAAAAATTAGCGCACACATTCACTCCCGGTGGAAGAACATATCCACCAAAACCCCATTTGATGCCCCAAAAGTGACCTGACCCTATGCGGCACCTCATCAAATAGCCCTCATGAAGAATGATCAGGCCATCTGTCAGAACCCGACTGACAATGATGAAAAAAAAGTGCCCGGAAATTTCCCCTTTTTCTCACAGAAAATATTGCATAATAGATGTTTTTATTAGAAAATAAACGAAAATTTTAGATTTTATTGAGATCCTGATGATTAAAATGACCTGAAATCACGCGCAAGCCCTAAAACGAATTAGAAATGACTTATTTCGATTATACACCGAGATCAAAATCCCAGTTTTGCCGTAAATTTAAATTTCAAGGATAAATCGATAATTTTTCATTAAAATGGTTTTAAATTGCCTAAAATCGTTTTTAATGCTCAAAATGCGGAATTTTTCAATTTGAGCAGTTTTGATCAGAGTAAACCTTAAATCCTCAGACATACACGTGAATGAGTCAAAAGGAGATACACCATGATAGACACACTTGTTCCAACCAGAGAAGGAATCGCAACCGCACCAGCAAAGTCAGATCAGGAGATAATGGAGGAGTTTAAATCCAGAAACGCCTGGGGTCTGTATACAAGCGTTGATCTGAAGAACTGCAACCCGGAAACCATCAGAGATGCAGGAAAGATCAGGGAATTCGTCGTTCAGCTCTGTGACCTGATTAAGATGAAGCGGTTTGGAGAGCCACAGATCATCAACTTTGGCCCATGTGAGCGCGTAGCAGGATATTCCATGACCCAGCTGATCGAAACCTCACTCATCGGAGCACACTTTGCAAACGAGACCAATGCTGCCTACATTGATATCTTCTCATGCAAAGAATACGCCCCACAACTCACCGCTGAATTCTGCCGGGAATTCTTTGGTGCAGATAAGGTAACCGTTCATATTGCATTCCGGGATTAAACCCTCAATACCCTTTTCTTTTTATCCTTTTTAAAACCCGTTGGTTTGACTCTGAAAAAATGATTACGCTGCCAGCACGGCTTTGGCAACCTTTTCTCCAAATCCTGCCGCAGCGGGCGGACCATTCGCAGTTATTACCCGCCCGTCAGACACAATCGGTTCAGGCTTGTATGTCGCCCCCCCTTGCCTGAGCTGTTGAATGGCGACGTCATCATTCCATACCGTTGCCTGCTTACCCTTCAGTACTCCTGCCTGTGCAAGAACTACCGTGGAAAGGCAGATGGCCGATACTATCTTTCCTGCAGCATCAAACTCCTGTACAAGGGCCTGGAGAGATTTATTGTTCCACAGGTGATTCGGCGACCCGCCACCACCCACAATCAGTATTCCGGCATAGGGAGTAATCCCGGCCTCGCTGACGTCACGAACGGTCTTTTCAATAAGAACCTTCCCACCCAGCATCCCGATTGCAAGGCCGGTCTGTGTTGAAACGATATCATACCCGATTCCAGCCTTTTCAAGATATTTTATCGGTTCGGAGAGCTCTTCATCGCGAAACTGTACCGGGGCAATGACAATCAGAACCTTCTTTTCCACTGACATGCTCCTCACTGCAGGGAAGTCTGCTCGCAAATCAATAAAGGTATGGATCTGAAGTCACGAAAAAAAGAAGAGAGGATGCTGGATTACTGTATTGATTCAGAGGCAATGAGAGTAAATTTGTGTGAATGAAGCAGACGAATCGCCTCTTCAACCTGATCTACCCGTAAGATCAGAATTGCCTTATTTTTACCAGAGAAGGCATAGGAGTACTCGATATTTATTCCTGCTTCACTGAGCTTTGATGCTATCTCAAAAAGGCCGCCCGGCTCATCCTTCATCTCAACCGCAATGACATGGGTGAATGCGACATTAAAACCCATGGAGGTGAGTTTCTTAAATGCAACATCAGGTTTGTCCACAAGGGCCCTGATGACACCAAACCCCTCCGCTTCCGCAATAGAGAAGGCTAGGATATTAACATTCTCCTCCTGACATGCCTTTGCCATTGCAGCCAGCCTGCCCGGTTTATTCTCAGAAAAAAGGGAGATCTGGCGGATCATATACTGTTCACAACTCATTATATCAACCTCTTGTCAATCACACGTTTTGCTTTCCCTTCAAACCGGGGCAAGGTTCCCGGTTCGGTCAGTTCAACCGATACCTGTACATTCAATGAGCTCTTCAAAACCTTTTCAACATGCCGCTGTGTACGCATCAGATCTGAAATCTTATCGGAAAACGCTTCCTTTGCAAGCTCAACTTTGATGAGCATCTCGTCAAGGGCGCCCTTGCGGTCAACCTCAATCATAAAGTGTTCTGCAACTTCCGGGATTCCAAGGAGGGCATGTTCTATCTGACTTGGGAAGACATTGATACCACGGATGATAAGCATGTCATCGACCCTGCCTGACAACCGTTCAAGCCGGGGATGGGTTCTGCCACAAGGGCATGGTTCTTCCCTGATAGCGGTGATATCACCGGTCCGGTATCTGATTATGGGAAGACCATCCTTTTGGAGCATGGTCACCACCAGTTCACCACGCTCGCCTGGCGGAAGAGGTTTTTGTGAGTCAGGGTCCAGAATTTCAGGATAGATCAGATCACTCCAGACATGAAAACCCTGTTGATATTCACATTCACAAAAGAGCGGCCCTGAAAGTTCACTGGTCCCGTAGATATCATAGGCGTCAACCCCAAGACTCTCTTTAATCCGAAGCCGCATCTGCTCACTCCAGGGCTCGGCTCCGACAATGGCTTTTCGCAGAAGGGTGTCATTTTTAATTGAAACCCCCATCTTCTCTGCAACCTCTCCCATATGCAGGAGATATGACGGTGTGCAGGCGATGGCAGTAACTCTCAGATCCTGCATCAGCTCGATCTGCCGCTCGGTATTCCCAACCGATGTCGGAAGGACCGTTGCACCAATCCGCTCAGCCCCGTAATGAAGACCAAGACCACCGGTGAAGAGACCATACCCATAACTGACCTGCATCACATCTCCCCGTCCGATACCGGCAGACGTCAGAGCGCGGGCAAGGGATTCGGTCCAGTTATAGATATCGTTCTTCGTGTATCCGACAACCGTAGGTTTTCCGGTCGTTCCTGATGACACATGATACCGAACCAGTTCCTCCTGTTCGCTCATGATCAGACCGTCAGGGTAGGTATCCCGGAGGTCTTTTTTATGCATAAAGGGAAGCCGGATAATATCCTCCAGTGAATTAATATCATCAGGATGGACCCCTGCTTCCTTCATGCGCTTGTGATAAAATGAGGAAAAACTGTAAACCCGGTAAACAAGGGTTTTCAGGAGCTTAAACTGAAGCTTTCGAAGGTCAGCGACGGGCATCTCCTCGATACGCGGATCCCAGCACCGCATCAGTCATCACCCCGCCGATCAACCACCCGTTTTGCTTTTCCTTCAAAGCGGGGCAGAGTTCCGGGTTCAACCAGGTGAACCGTCGTCCTGAGCTCGAGAACATCGCGGAGAGACTTTATGACCTTATTCTGTACATTCTTTAGATCAGCCAGTTCTCCATGGAAATTCTCACGGGAAACCTCAACATCAATCGTCATCTCATCCATATGGTTTACCCGGTCAACATAAACCATGTAGTGATTGCCGACCTCAGGGATGGAGAGAAGGACATGCTCTATCTGACTGGGGAAGACGTTGATACCACGGATGACCAGCATATCGTCACTTCTGCCGGTAAAGCGGGCAAGTTTGGGACCTCTGCCGCAGGGACACTCGTCCTCCATGATCATGGTGATATCACCGGTCCTGTACCGGAGGAGCGGCATTGCCTCTTTTGTCAGGGGAGTGACTACCAGTTCTCCCCGTTCTCCAGGACCCAGGTTCTCACCAGTCTTGGGATCAATAATCTCAACCAGATAGGAGTCATGCCAGATATGAAGCCCGTTATGTTCAGAGCATTCAAAGGCAACCCCTGGACCGTAGAGCTCACTCATCCCATAACTGTCAAAGGCCTCCACACCCAGTTTCTCCTGCAGTTCGTTCCTGGTCTTCTCTGACCAGGGTTCGGCACCGAAGATACCTACTCTGAGGGAAGACAGATCCATCTTCATCTCAGCTGCAGCCTCTGCAAGATGGAGACCGTAACTTGGAGTACAGTGAATAGCCGTAACTCCAAAATCATGAATCATCTCTATCTGCCGTTTCGTATTGCCAGTTCCGCTTGGGACCGCGGTCAGACCTGCCTTCTCTGCACCATAGTGGAACCCGAGTCCGCCGGTAAACATCCCGTAATTAACCATGTTCTGAAAGACGTCATCTTTCGTAAGACCCACCATGGTCAGGTTTCGTGCAATCAGATCTGCCCAGGTGTTAATATCTCCGGCAGTATACCCGACAACCGTGGGTTTTCCGGTAGTCCCCGATGTTGTATGGATCCGGACGACATCCCTGAGCGGGACTGCAAGAAACCCAAAAGGATACCCGTCACGCAGATCAGTCTTCCGGGTAAATGGTAATTTCTGCAGATCCTCAATCGTTTGAATATCAGACGGACGAAGACCGGCTTCCTTAAACTTTTTCTGGTAAAACCCGACATTGGCGCAGCGGGACACTGTTTCACGAAGACGCTTTTCCTGAAGTATCTTCAGATCTGCAGGTTTTATCGTCTCAATTGCCTCATCCCAGAACATAACCGTGCTATCCTGAACTCCTCATAAGAAGTCTTTGATAATTACGTTGGAAGGGAGAGTGAATAACCATTGTTACACGATAACATGGAACATGGATTTTGATAATATGAGATAAACAGAGGAGAAGGTGTACTAATATTATCAATAATCCTGTTTTTAGAGGGGATCTTCAGGATAACCCCTGGATTACCTGACAGGGATCAGGGGAAAAACAAACCCTGAAAAAACCCATTCCTTTATCTTTTGATACTCCCTTTTAGAATTATATGCAGGTTGTCGGCATCAACAGCAGCCCGAGGAAGAAGAGTAACACAGATTTATTACTGACCACTGTCCTGACCGGTGCCTCTGACGGTGGATGTGAAACGGTCCATATCGATCTTTACAATTATGAGATTGAGTATTGCAAAGCATGTGATACCTGTTATAAAACAGGATCCTGTGTCCTTATGGATGAATTTCCTGACATCTATGAAGTCATACTGGAATCAGACGGAATCATTCTGAGCAGCCCGAACTATATCAACAATGTCACCGCCAAGATGAAAACCCTCCTTGACCGGATGGCAGACACGGTCCACTGCCAGCGGCTTTTAGGAAAATATTCAGCAGCGGTCAGTACTGCGGGAGGCTCAGGGGCACAGGAGGTTGCAGATTATCTGAACCAGTCGCTTTTCATCATGGGGGCCTCTGTTGTGGGATCGGTGGGGGTCAACCTCTCTGACGGTGAGGAGATGTTTCAAAAGGGGGTGGATCAGTCCTATCAGCTCGGAATCCAGCTTGCCGATGCAATTCTCACGAAGGCAGAATACCCTGACCAGCAGGAAGGACATGCAGCCATGTTGGAGCGGATGAAACAACTGGTATCATTCAGGAAAGACGAGTGGCCCTATGAATACGAATACTTTACAGACAAAAAGTGGCTATAGAGGAGAGTATTCAGGCTGTTTTAATCCTGGCAACTTCCTGAAGACCGAGCATCTCAATACCCATCTCCCGCATTTTAAACTTCTGAATCTTTCCTGAAACCGTAATCGGGAAGGAATCAACAAAGGCATAATACCGGGGGATCTTATACCGGGCAATCTTCCCGTCTGCATAGGTCCGAATCTCGTCCTCGGTCAGAGACGCCCCTTCCTCAAGTTTTATCCATGCCATCAGCTCTTCACCATACTTCTCATCCGGAACCCCGATGACATATACATCGGCAATCTTTGGATGCTGATGCAGGAACTCTTCAATCTCCCGCGGGTAGATATTTTCACCACCACGAATGACCATGTCTTTGAGCCTGCCCTCGATATGGACGAATCCTTCAGGATCAAATGACCCCAGGTCTCCGGTATGAACCCACCCATGCTCATCTTTTGCCTGCCTGGTTGCAGTCGGGTTGTTGTAGTAGCATCGCATGGTCATGTATCCCCTCGCACAGATCTCACCGATCTCTCCACGGGGGATGATCTTCTTCGTCTCAGGATCGATGATCTTGATCTCGGTATGGGGGAAGACCCGGCCCACGGTAGTCACCCGTTTATCAAGCGGGTCGCGGGTGGTGGTCATCGTTACACCCGGAGATAATTCGGTCTGACCATACACAATGACCACTTCAGACATGTGCATCTTGGTTGCAACCTCTTTCATCGTCTCAATCGGACAGGGAGACCCTGCCATGATGCCGGTCCGCAGTGATCGGAGATCGAATTTTGCAAAGTCTGGATGCCGGAGCTCAGCGATGAACATGGTCGGAACGCCATGAACCGCCGTGCACCGTTCGGCTTCTATGGTTCTCAGAACATCCCCCGGATCAAAGGCCGGGCCGGGGATGACCATCGTTGAACCATGCGAGACACAGGCCATATTTGAGAGGACCATACCAAAACAGTGATAAAATGGAACCGGAATGCAGAGACGGTCCTTCTCGGTAAAGCCCATACCTTCCCCGATGATGTACCCGTTATTTAGGACCCCATGATGGGTCAGCACGACTCCTTTCGGGTACCCGGTGGTTCCCGATGTATACTGGATGTTGATGGCATCATCAAAGTCAAGTGATTTTTCGCGTTCTATTAATTCATCCTGGCTGATACTCTCTGCTTTTTTCAGGAGGTCATCCCACTGGTACATTCCGTTGTACGGAATATCGCCCATGAATACGACGGTTTTAAGGAACGGAAACTTCTCTGAGAGGATGCGCCCGGGCCGTGACTCATATGCCTCAGGGCAGGTCTCGTAAAACATCCCCACATAATCAGAGGTCTTAAACCGGCCCTGAAGGATGAGCAGTTTGATCTCTGACTGTTTCAGACAGTATTCAAGCTCAAATGTCCGATACGCCGGGTTGATATTGACCATAATGGCCCCAATCTTGGCCGTCGCAAACTGCACGATGATCCATTCGGCATAGTTCATCGCCCAGATTCCAACGCGATCCCCTTTGTTGATATCAAGGGCCATAAGACCCCGGGCAACCTGATCCACCGCCTCCCGAAACTGACGGTATGTAAGTCTGATCTCCTGTTGTGGCGATACTATCGCTTCGTTTTCAGGATACTTCTCTGCAACCTCGTTCAGAATCTCCCCGATGGTCTGGCCAAGTAGCGGGAAATCTGCAGTCCCACAGGCATAACTCAGTTCGGGAGTGGCCTTTGAATCCATTGTTCTCAGGTGGACTCTCCGTGAATTTATCTGTCGCGACTGACGATCATAATCTTTAAATCAGCTTTCGTACTACCTATATGAGCACAGGGGTCGTGGCCTAGTCCGGCATGGCGACGGGCTCCAGCGGTCTTTGCATCCGGTGCAGATGATGACAAATGGGTCTTCTGATTTGGTGATGATCCGTTGGAGCACTG
>NZ_JAIWNS010000220.1 GCF_020216685.1 Methanospirillum hungatei
TTACCTCAATAATTAGCAGGATAGAAGTTTTAGGATGGAATAAACATACCGAAGGAAGTTACAGACTGACGAATGATCTCCTCAAATTTAGTACTGTGATTCCAGTTGATGAAGCGGTTGCAAATCATGCCATTCAGATTCGACAAAAATCGAATATAAAACTTCCTGATGCTGTAATTGCTATCACAGCCATTAACCTCTCAGCGACTCTGGTAACAAGGAATTACAAAGATTTTTCATCAGTTAATGGGATAGAAATTATAAACCCATTTGAATCTTAATGCCGTATGTCGGTTGTATACAAAAGCATTAGATTTCAACATCATAAACCAATAAAGAATCAACACGAAGATACAATGCTAGAGCGAAATTTTTTAATAGTCATTCTCATTTCAGTTATTAAAAAGGTTAGATAAAAATAATTATTCCGGATAAGCCGGAATATCACAGGTATTCAGGATCGTAAAAGAAATTACACGTACAATGACCAGCCTGCTCAAGCTCATGTACATGATACACACAGGGACAGATGATAGCCTTATCTTTCTCCTTATCGCCGGATCTGATACGACAGGGACAATACCGTTCACCGTACTTTTCAGAAAGACGGGCTAATCCCTTGATCACTGCATTTGCCTGTTTTTCATCAGGGTTCAGGACCCATCCTTTCGATCGGGAATACTCCAGAGCCCAACTTCTTATTTCTTCTTCAGTTTCTGCCACAGGATCTCCCATGTAAGAGTCAACTCACACAGACTTCAATATAATGGAGCATAAGGTAAAAAACTTTTTATGGACTCACTCCAATCAGGGGATCAGATCATCCTCATATCTTCGGGAAAAGAGATTTGTCAGGGTATGGTTCATCTTAGCAGGATACCCTGACTATTATACTCATGAATCCGGAATTATCCGTTTGAGAACATTCCGGTACGCGGTAATAACATCACCTTTGTCAAACCGGTACACATCCTTATCAAATGACTCTCCGGTTTTTTTTTTTTTTTTCCGCATGGAATCCATGCTGATCTCATCACCAAGGTAGATAGTGCCTCCTGACTTTCCAAACTCAAGCTTAAAGTCGACAAGCCTGATACCACACTCATCAAAGAACCGGGTTAGGACCTTGTTTACATGTAAGGCCATCTCCTTAACCTTTCGAAGCTCATCAGCAGTCAGAATATGCAGAACCTCGATAAGATCATCATTGATCATAGGATCGCCGCGCTCATCATCTTTATAATCAATAGTGACCACCGGGCGATCCAGCACCATTCCTTCCTTAACCGGATATTTCTTGGTCATGGAACCGGCAGCAACATTCCGGACAATGACCTCAAGCGGGATCATCTCCAGCCGACGGACGATCATGGTGTCTGGTGCAGACATCCGTAAATAATGAGTTGGAATCCCTTCAGCCTCAAGCATCTTCATGAAAAATTCAGACGCCGTTGCATTGAGTCTTCCCTTGTCAGTAAACTGGTCATGCTTGACCCCGTTAAAGGCGGTCATATCATTTCGAAAGACAACAATCAGTTCATCAGGACTCTCACTGGCATAAACTGATTTTGCTTTCCCCTCATACAGGGGTTTTGCCGGTATCACGGATGTACCTCTCATATGTATTGTGTTCTCAAGACTGATGATACAATCCCTGAGCCGTGGGTGGTACCACCCTCTCCGGATATACTCCGGATAAATACAGAGACGTTCTTTCAGTGTAAACCCTTTCGTAAGGGCCACAAGTTCGTCGAAAGCCGGCCAGGGATGCTCAGGGTTTACATAGTCAATCGTCACCGGTGAGATACCCCCAAGATCTGTCACCCCACAGGGGAGAATTTGTGCAGCGTCGGCAAGATTTGGAGGAATTTGAATGGCAATATCAGATGGGAGGATCTCTTTTGCCATCCGGACCGTCTCCTGCATATCTTGAAGGGTTGCTCCAGGAAATGCACTCATATCAGTACCTGGCTTTGGGCAGAAGTTCTGAATGATGATCTCCTGGATATGACCATATTTACGGTGAAGACCGGCGATTACCTCAAGTGATTCCCGCCGGTCTGACCGGGTTTCACCGATACCGATTAAAATGCCGGTAGTGAACGGAATTTTCAGTCTGCCGGCATCCTCAATCATGGCAATACGCCGGGCAGGTTCTTTCCCCGGGCAGTTCCGGTGCGCCGGGATATCAGCGGTGGTCTCAAGCATAAGTCCCATACTGGCATTGACATCAGCAAGATACCTCATCTCGTCAGCAGTCATAATCCCGGCATTGGTATGTGGAAGAAGACCAAGACGAAGGGCCTCTTCTGCCATTGCATGACAGTATTCCAGGATCGAAGTAAAGCCGTACTGCTCAAGGAAGGGCATAAAACCTGCCACCTCTTCAGGATGCTCCCCAAAGGTAAAGAGTGCCTCAGTGCATCCGGCCTCTGCCCCGCGCTTAAGAACCCGTATGACCTCATCCGGTGAAAGAACGCACCCTTCTCCAGGCGGGCGACGGAAGATACAGTACCCGCAGACATTTCTGCAGACAAAGGTAAGGGGCAGAAAAACATTCCGCGAATATGTAATTACCGGTGACATGATACAACAGCTTTGTGCATGAGATCCTTATGGTGGTTTTGAACCTGCAGGGATATGACGATCCCTTTTTCCATTCCTGATGGTAACGTTTGTTTCAGAGATGCGGATACCAGTTGTCATTCCCTATAAACCCATTCAGCCCAAGACCCGGCTCTCCTGTATTCTGACCGAAAAAGAACGGGAAGATTTTGCTCTCATGATGCTTCGGGACGTGGTTCATGCTGTAAAAAATGCAGGCTGTTCTCCCCTCATCCTTGCAACCGCACCGGTCGAACTTGACGATGTGCCGGTCAGAATACTGGAGGAAGGCCTCAATGAAACAATAAATGGGTTTTGCGAAGGAAATGATGAGCCTCTGGCAATTGTCATGGCAGATCTTGCTCTTGCAGACCGTTCATCAATCATTACCCTTCTTACGTCAGGGGGCGATCTTGCTATTGCTCCTGGTCGGGGAGGGGGAACCAATGCAATTTATGTACGATCTGCGAAGATGTTCCAGGCGCAGTATTATGGCATGAGCTTTGAGAAGCATGTCAGATATGGAACTGAGGCAGGTCTGATGGTTAAGATCATCGATTCATTCAGACTCTATTGTGACGTTGATGAGCAGGATGATCTCATCGAGGTGTTCATCCATAATACCGGGCATTCGCGGGAATGGCTTATCAGTCATGGATTCGAGATCGCCATGAAAAAGAGTAGAATCGGAGTGAAAAGACCCGGGTTTGAGTGAGCATCCCGTCTATTTCGGATCAGGCAACATCAGTCCGGTATCTTTGCTATAAATCATCGGGATATTCATTCCCAGGCATTCGATGATCATCACTTCAACCAGGATAAATGCCTCCGCCTCACCCCTGAGACATCCGGTGAGTACCTGATCTCCTCTTCCTGCAGAAATGTGGAGGTGTATGGCAGGACCATCATCTCCGGATCTGATAAAACCGGTCCCGATCAGTTCGTGAGCCAGAACAACTGATTCTGAGTGAGGGATCGGAGGGAGATGATCAACTTCAGGGCCGGTTACCAGCTTTGCGTTCTTTACTGCCCCGATGAAGTGAATGATACCTGCCTTGATCTCATGTTCCCTGACAAATGCATTAATTGTCTGTATCGGATCTTCACCATGCTCGATATGGAGGTAAAAGATCCTTCCACAGGTTCCGGAAGTATATTTCATTGATAATTATTTTACATGAGACGATTTGAGCTCACTGGTTCATGAGAAAGGTTCATTTCCCCTGCATGATGTCGTCATCATGATACTCCCGTCTGGTGTAGGAGTACTTATCTGATATCCCACCCTGAAGGACGATATAATACCACTCATACAGGGTGTTCCAAAACCCGAACTCATGATACCTGCGGAAATCAAAACCGACCTTCATATCCGGAGCAAATTTTACTTTTCCCATCTTCCGCATCCGGACAGCAATCTCCAGGTCATCTCCGGCGTCCATTATCCGGTACATTCCTGCCTTAAGAAGAGCATCTTTTTGGAAAGCCGTATTGCATCCAAGGGTATAATAATACAGTTTCGAATGAGCTCCGAATTTCATAAGGCCATTAAACAGGAGAGCGTATCGTTTATTGATATCATTCTTTTCAATTGGTGTGACCGGCCCAAAGGAGAGAACAACACCTGGTTCAGACAAAGACCTGACAGCATGCTCAACCCAGTCCGGTGCAACAATACTATCTGCATCGGTAGTCGCAACCAGATTGGATCGGGCACGAAGAAATCCATCATTTCTTGCCCCTGCAACCCGTTCAGACTCCTGAACAAAGACCATATCAGCATAATCTTCGGCAATATCACATGTTTTATCATGCGAACCACCATCTACAACGATTATTTCATAGTCATCACGCGGTATGGTCTGATGAGATAATGCCTCAAGGCTTCTTTTTATTCTTTTCTCTTCATTATATGCAGGAATTACGACGGATATCATGATATCATATGCATGTTAGGATATGAATGCTCCAGTATTATCTTATACTGCTACCCTCTTACATAGAAGGTTTATTCAGGATCCGTATTCATGACACATCCGGATGTTATCCAAAAGGAGAATGGTGTGAAGATTTCATCCCGTGGATTGTTTGCAATATCACTTGTATTCAGTTTATCGGTCATTATTATCGTATTCGGAGCCACGTTTACCGAAGAGACGATTCAATATATTCTCTCGTTTAATCTGCTCTTCCTTATTCTGGCCATCGGTTTTCGTATTCTCGCCCTGGCACTCTGGGGGCTTCGGATAGTCCTCATGTCCCGATCTCTTGGGTATCATGTCGGGTTTTTCTACTCATTGAATATGGTTCTTGCAGGATTACTGGCAGGTACAATAACTCCCGGTCAGGCCGGAGGAGAGCCGGTCAGGGTACATGAACTCTACCGGACCGGAGTGAAGGTAGGGGATGCGACTGCGGTTGTCATCATGGAGCGGGTACTGGACGGCATCATTCTGACATGCATGGGGGTCATCATTATGCTCATGACGCGGGAGATATGGAGTACATTCAGCACAAGTCTTATCATCCTCATCATCGCCGCCTGGGTCTTTCTACTCAGCTTCCTTTTCATACCCTTTCTTGCCATGCGATACCCGATCCCCATGAAATGTCTGATTCTCCGTCTGGTATCGTGGATCACTGAAAAATTATCTCATACACGACTTTCATCGTCAAAGATCTGTGCGTGTGCAGACACAGAGATTGATAACTTTTTTACCTGCTTTTCACGGTTTGCAGGACCGGCACGATGGGGCCTTCTTCTCGGAGGAATTGCGACTGGATTTTTCTGGGTGACAGAATTTATGGTTGCATCTGTTATCCTGATGGGTCTTGGACTGGACCCCCATATAATCCTCTCCTTTTTCTTTCAGATTCTTATTGCCATCATCATGATGATCCCGACCACTCCTGGATCATCAGGTATCACCGAACTCTCCACCAGTTCTCTGTATGCATTGATTGTTCCGGCAGGGATGCTTGGAATTTTTGTCCTGCTCTGGCGGTTTGTGACGTTTTACCTGAATATTATCCTGGGAGTTATTGCAGGGATGTGTATTGTTCACCGGGAGATATCCTGCAGAACAGAAGATTCAGAAGAGATGACCTCTGACACACCACAACCAGAGGAAGAAAAGAGGTGACGAAGAGGATTAAATACGGTGTACTGCTGCGGTTACTGGTCCGGTGCATTGTGGTTTTGGATACGCTACCTTCTCCCACCGGTCAAGCACCTCTGAACCTTCTATAAAGGCAAGGTCATGACGTTTTGCATATCGTATTGCATCTTCTTTAGAGAGAGCATATCCTGAATCATCATCAAGCATCTCACAGATGGTGATACTTGGGATAATACCAGACATCTCTGCCATGGCGACCGACAGTTCAGTCTGACCATGACGCTGGGACAAGAGATGCTCAGCCGCAATAAGAACCGGCATGTGACCCGGAGTTCTGAACTGATCCTTGAATGAGGAGGGCTCTCCGTTCATGACCGCATGAACCACTTCAGCCAGTGCATTTACGGTTTTTGTCCGGTCACGGTCAGTAATCCCGGTGAACGTATCCCTATGATTGACCCAGAGTGAGAACGAGGAATTATTAGACGGGTCGTAGGGGATATCACCCAGTTTTTCAACCATGGCGCAGTTTCGGAGCACTTCACGGGCAAATGGAAGACCCAGTTTCTTGGCTGCCAGGAAGGGTATTGCCGTACAGATAAGTCCGCCAGCATCATTTCGCATCCGGCAGATGTCGCGGGGAGTTATCATATCAGACCGCATTGCAAAATCGGTCTCACGTTCACGGTCATCAAAATCATACAGCAGGACCATCTCACCCTGCCTGAGTGCAGTAAATGCGTCTTTTGTCATAATGTCACCTCAATTGTTACTTCATCACCATCTTTTAAAGAGAACCGTTTTCGAAGGCCTTCAGGAGCGACGACCTCGATAAGTTCTTCCGGATAATGGGTCCGCCCGGGAATGATAATACCACAGGGAACATCCCTGATAAAACAGGGAAGACACCGGACATCTCCAAATGTCCGTCCTTCTGACTCAAATCCCTGCACAACCTTCCACTCTGCACTTGAAAGACGCTTTCTCTGAAGTGTTGCACCAGGGAGAAGGCGGATATTCAACGTGCCGGGAAATGGGGTAAACCCAAGGATTCCCTGGAACTGATCAGCGTAGGGTTGAAGGCTCATATAATACGCTCCTTCTCCAAGACCTGACTGAACGGTTCCATTCAGCATCAGAGATTTTTCCTGCCGGCCAAACAGGCGGTAGTAATCACAGTATTCCTGCCGGAGAGCATCTTCCCCGCCATGTGTTATGGTAACCTGTTGTCCGTCAGTTCCCAAAGTCCGGCTGATGAAACCCTGCTGCTCAAGCGAGCGCAACCTTCGTGATGCCGTCTGGGGACTGAATCCGAGTTCAGATCCAAGGCTTATCGTTTTGAGGAAAACCGGAGTGTTCAGACCACCCATGAGGGCGATCCGTTTCAGACATTCCAGATCCTCCGGAGTAACCATGATATCATATGTGAGATGGATCCTATTAATGTGTTTCCATATATGGAGATGATATCATAAGTGATATGATCCCAGTATTGATCCCCGAAGTTCCAACCAGACAAGGACAACACATCGTTTCATATATCACCATACACATGAGTACTATGAGATTCTCTATCTTCCATCTCTGAATGGTGAAGTCATAGGGAATTTGATTAAACACGACGTAATTACCAGTTCAGTGAACCTGACCAGCTCTTAAATATCATGCCCGAATCTCATTCATCACCAGATACCTGTAACCGGTGTGGACATTGCTGCAGTTTCATGGGCGATGTTTTTGGTATCATCGAACAGATCGGATCGTTTGAATATCGGATCCAGTACCTGATCACCGGAGTTCAGCAGGTTGTAACCATCGACCAGGATAAAAGGGAAATTTTTTCCTCTACGACAATTCTTGATAAAAGATCACTTGCCTGTCCTTTTCTCAGGTTTGATGATGAAGAGATTGCCCTGTGC
>NZ_JAIWNS010000221.1 GCF_020216685.1 Methanospirillum hungatei
ATAATCTGTCACATCATCAGCGCAAGTCTCATTGGTGCCTTTATTATTGTCTTATATGGGCTTGGGTCGTTTGAAGGTGGAATTGATCCATTTGTTCATACCATGTATGCAACGTTTGGTATCCTTTTTTATCTTGCTCTCTCATCGGTAATTCAGGCAGTATCGCTGTTTAGAGACCGGCCACTCGTTCCCCTGCACCAGGCACACATCCTCTTCTCCGTTATTGCAATCATTCTCCTTCTCTCTGTCCGTATCCCCGTGAACTTTGCACTTCAGGTAAATATTGTAACCGCTCTGACGATTATTACTCCTGGTGCTGCCTTCTCGCTTATTACCACTCATTTCATTTATAAAAAGGAAGGAACCGGTCATGGAACCGGTCATGATCAGACCATCACCCGTTCTCTTCCCCTGATATCTGAAGAGCTCCCCCCTTCGTTTCCTGAAAGATTAACCTCTAAATATCATGACATTTCTGTTATTGGAAGCGGGGGAATGGCGATTGTGTATCGTGCGATAAGAAATGCTGACGGGAAGGTTGTTGCGCTAAAAATACCATTCTCTGCTGATGAAACAAGTGGGAAGACCTTTTTGAATGAGATGTCAGTCTGGCGGGATCTTACGCATCCTCACATTGTTCAGATTACTGATCAGAACATATTCCCGGTTCCCTATGTTGAGATGGAATACATCCCAAGATCCCTCAAAGACATTACGCTCCCCGTCTCTCCTGGCAGGGCTTTTTCTATCATCCGACAGATAGCCTCTGCTCTTGCATATGCTCATGAGAATGGGGTCATTCACCGTGATATTAAACCGGGAAATGTACTTATCGCGGATGACGGAACAGTAAAACTTACCGACTGGGGTCTCTCCCGGCTGATTGAACGGGTTGATGATACGAGAAATACCAGTTTCTCATTGTATTATGCAAGTCCTGAACAGTTATCCCCGGAAAAATACGGGAATGGGGATCAAAGAACGGATATCTACCAGCTGGGGATACTTTTGTATGAATTGATCTGTGGGACTCCCCCGTATGGGACTTCGAATATTGGAGAATTATTCACCAGAATTCAGAAGAATGAATATATCCTCCCTTCAGAGGTGAATCCTGCATTAAAAACCTGCGATGAAATTGTTTCCCGGTCATTACAGGCTGATCCTAATCTGCGATATCAGAATGTAAAAGAGTTTTTAGCCATATTGACACTTATATTAGACATGCTTTCCGATTAATTAATGGATTGCGGTTAGAATGTCGAAGATACAACTATTTGGTATGATATTGGATTCTATGGTTCTGATTAAGTTATAAAAGAACATTTTCATTATTATTCGTAAGGGATGATTTACCCATTCATATCTTTTTTTGGTATGGTGAGAATAAATGGAGGAAATAAAAGTCAACAATGAGAGGTTTTTTTCGGAACAATACCAATGTCCGGAGATAGAAAAAAAGAAAACAAATAGCGCAATACAAATAATTTGGGTTGATGATGATGCAACCTTTCTTGAAATGGGAAAGATGTTACTAGAAAAGTCAGGAATCATCTCTGTTACAACAACAACACGCGTGAATGATGTCCTTGTTCTTCTTTCATTAGGGTCGTATCATGCACTGATTACGGATCTTGATATGCCTGGGTACCATGGAAGAGATCTCATTATTCATATTCGGGACAATGGGAGCAACATTCCGATCTTTGTTGTAAGTGGTTCTGAAGACATTAAAGAAATTGAATTTCTCACTCAACATTATCAAGTTCAATCGTATAAAAAAGATAGTAATATTATCCAGATCTTACAAGAGATCTCTCGCACTCTTATTTGGGATTTATCTGAAATAGCAATTAATCCTGACTTTCATGGAATGATACCTCAAAAATCTGCTTTATTTGAAATGCAAAAAAAAGATAATCTGCTACAATCTGTCCTATTTCATGATTTAATGAATCTTTTGACTATTCATGCGCTTAATCTTGAATCAATGATGGATCACTATAAATATTCTGATGAAGTATTTTTAGAACTATCTGACATGCATGTTCTTCTCGAAAAGATAATAAAAACTGTTCAGGAAATCAGAGATATTAATACGAATTCTGTCTGCCCATTTTGGCAGTCCGTGGAAAGTATTATAGATGGTGTTAAATCTAATTTCCTCTTCTCTCCTCTGATTATTCAATCAACTATTAATGGTATTGAAATATTTGCCGATACCCTGATTCAAAGAGTATTTAATAATCTGATTCAAAATTCATTACTCCATGGTAAAGCTACTACCATTCGGATATCAGCATTTCATGACAAGGATAATTTGAAAATCCGATATGAAGATGACGGTGTTGGAATTGATCTGGATGAAAAAGAACGAATATTTTTACCGAAAATTGGGAAAAATTCTGGGATGGGTTTATACTATGTTAGGAGTATTCTAGCCTTGAATAATATGACCATTGAAGAAACTAGGCCGGCTGGATTAACCGGGGCACAGTTTGATATTACTATTCCTTTGAAAAAATATAGAAGTAATCCCTAATAATTTAAACCGTTTTTATTAACGAGTAACACTCTATTTTAATTACTTAAAATATTATTTCTTTTAGTTCCCTGGTTTAATAATCCCAAAATATGGTTCTTATATATTATGCATCTCAAACGCTTCCCCAATCCCTGCTTTCAGGCTGCTTACAGATACTGCATAGGTCTTTCCGGTATAGAGTATCCCGTCCAGCATCCCGCTTTTTGTATAGGTTCCTCCTTTGAGTCGTTCACAGGTGGGATTACCAGAACAGGAAGTTACATCCACCTTTGGATTGCTGAATGTTATTGTAAGGATGAGTTGATCACGTCCGGTTTTTCCCCCGGCGGTTTTTGACGAGAAGACCATGCATGCATTATCATTGCATGGATTCCATCTGATCTCATTCCGATCTCTGATAAATTCAATATTCTGTTCCTGTCTGACCATGCCATCTTTTGAAGACTCTCCTTCTTTCATCAGTGATACGCGGAGTATATCATCGTCTCCCAAATCTGTCAGGTGAAATGTAATGACGGAATTATCTATGTCATGAGTATCTGCCGTTACCGTCCCACAAAGAAAAACGACACAGAGTATGAACAATCCCAGGAGAAGACTCTGATATGCTCTCCGTTTAATTTTGGTAAAAATCATAGATGGTTACCTGTATTTATACTGATTTGGTCATCGATGCTGATAATGAATGATGAACCAGATGGTTGGATATTGTACGTGCTGGTTTCGTGATATTTATCTCTATTCTCACCCGATACGTGGTGACTGAACATCAGATCTTCAGCATTCGATGGTCTGAATCAGGAGATTAAGTATGAGAAAAGCATCGAATATCTTCGTTTATTTGATTATCACACTGATCCTGAGTGTGATGGCCTGCAGTGTTCTTGCAGAGGATACACCTGCAGTACCTCCAAATGGGCCTCCGAATGGACATCCGGATGGTGGCTTTGACAAAATGGTTCAGAACCTGAGTGAACAGGGTTTTGATGTATCAAAGATCCAGGCTGCAATAGACAGTGGTGATAATGATACTGCCAGAAAGCTCCTCGATGAGTTCTATGCTGCACACCCGGAAGCAAAACCCAAGCGCCCTGAGATGAGTGCAGAGCAACTTGGAAAGATCATCCAGGAACTGAAGGAAAAAGGAAAGGATGTTACAGCAATTGAAGCCGCTCTTGCAGGTGGAAATACAACCGCTGCCCAGAGTCTCCTAGACGAGTTCTGGAAGAACAACCCTGGTGAACGCCCGGTCCCTCCAAACCAAGGTGAGAAGCCACCACAGTAGGAATGGCGTTCTCATCCGGACCTTATTCCATTTTTGGAAATAATTATGACAGTATGGTTTGACCCACGCATCGCGTACAAATCAGATACCATTTGAACACCATTTTACAAATATAATTCACATGATTTCGATAACTCCTTTCGTCATGCGAACCAGAAATACTAAGAGAATATATTTTCGGCATCACATTCCCTGAGGGCTTTTATGAATGAGCTACATAGTATACCGGTTGTTCAAAATAAAAAAAGTTATAAAGTGATTTCAAATCTTTCTGTAATCGCGATTCTGCTGATTATGCTCGCCGGTGTCATGACATGTTCTCAGCCGGTGTTTGGAGCTGCGACCAATGAGACTATTGATGCTGCCGGACGGGTTACCGTAACTGACGTTGTAATAGAACCATCTGTTTTGATGACCGGAGATGTGGGGCTTATTACGTTTACCGTGGAAAATACCGGCACTTCGAATGTTGCAATTACTGATGCCCAGCTGATCTCAAAGGAGATTGTGGTCCTAAATAGCGATGTCTATAAAAGCAGCAGGACAATCGGTGCCGGTACAAAGACAAAATTTACCTTTACCATTCTTGCCAACCAGCCTGAGAATATCTACTATCCGGCATTTTACATCAATTATAAAGATGCAGGAAGCCTTCGATATAATGTTCCCATCCGGGTAGAAGAGCCCCAACTTGCGGTATCAGTATCAGGTATCCCCCAGGTGTTTACAAGTGGCGTAACTACACGACTTACGCTCCTGCTTGGGAATGCGAAAAGTGTAAACATGACCGGGATTACCATTGTCCCATCCGGAGACGGTATAAAGTCCAACCGGAGTTCAGCATTCATCGGAGATCTGCCCCCTCATTCTGAAAAAGCAATCCCCTTTGAGATAACTCCCTCAAAAGAGACAGACCTTACCTTTAACATCAGCTATACCTGCGGGATGAATGCCCATGAAACATCGTATACCATTGCAATTCCTCTTGGCACCGATAAACTTGCAGCTGATCCCCTCATCAATAATATTGAGGTGACATCAGGGTCTGGCGGGAATACGATCACCGGAGATGTATCAAATGCCGGTCTTTCGGATGCATATGGTGTTATTGTTGCGTTAGAGAGTGCTGCCGATGAATCCGGAAACCCGAATCAGAAGTATGTTATCGGGACCATCACATCCGGGGACTTTGCAAGTTTTGAGATCACCGTTCCACAAAACCTGAAGTCAGTTCCTCTTGTCATTTTATACAAGGATTCATCAGGAAACCAGTTCTCGAAGAACATCTCGATTGATACAAACCAGGTCAATGGCGGATTTGGTTCTGTAATGAATGGGGCTTCTGGTGGGTTTCCCGGAGGTGGCAGTCCACCATCAGGATCTTCATCCGGGCAGGCAGGAGGGTCTCTTCCGTCTGGCAGATCAAACCCTATGAATCCACTGTCCGGCATGGGATCAGGGCTGAATAGTTTACCGGTCATGGAGATTTTATACGGAATTGGCATTCTGCTGGTTATTGTCATCATCTGGAAGATATGGAAACGATTGACCAATGGACGGAAGATTAAGATCAGTTTTAAGTGACCGGTGACGGCATGGCAGATGAAGTAGTTCGTCTTGAGCATATCACCAAGATATATCCCCTTCTTTCAGGAGATGTCGTGGCTCTTGATGACCTTTCCCTCTCTATTGAAAAAGGCGAGTTTGTTGCTATCATCGGCCCGTCAGGTTCAGGTAAATCCACACTCCTCAATCAGCTTGGATGCCTGGATGTTCCAACCTCCGGAGATCTGAAGATTGGGGGGAAGAGTATCACCCAGATGAATGATTATGAGCTTACCCGTCTCCGTCTCATGACAATAGGATTTATCTTTCAAAAATTTAATCTGCTCCCTCTCCTCTCTGCATATGAGAATGTGGAATACCCCTACACACTGAAATACCGGAAAAAGGACACCACCGGACGGGTTTCAAAGCTCCTCTCCATGGTCGGGATCAATGAGGAGTTAGCCAAACATAAACCCAGTGAATTATCCGGCGGACAACAGCAGCGGGTAGCAATAGCCCGTGCCCTTGTAAATAATCCGAAAATTCTCCTGTGTGATGAACCAACCGGAAACCTGGACTCAAAAACCGGAGTTCTCGTTATGAAGATCCTGAAAAAGCTGAATGAAAAGGGGAAAACCCTCATTATTGTCACCCACGATCCAACTATTGCAGAACAGGCTGACAGGATAATTACAATACGGGATGGAAAAATCGTCCGGGATGGTCCGTGATGAAGGATATCATCTTTGCTATGGCGGTCCGGAATGTCAGAATTAATCTCCTCCGGTCAATCCTTGCTGCAATCGGGATTACCATCGGTATCATCTCTATCGCCTGTATGGGCATGCTTGGGTCAAATATGACCGCTTCTGTAACCGAGTCTCTCTCCGCTATGGCAGATAAACTGATTGTAAGTCCGTATTCAGGAAAGGGAGGTGGGGGCGGCCCTCCGGGTATGTCTTCCGGAAGTGACAACCTGACAAAAAGCCAGTATAAAAATATCTACAAGATTGCGAGCAAATACGGGTATGTGTATGGGGTTCATTCCATCCGTGCGAAGGTGAAAAAAGGGAAAGATGAATGGAACACACAGGTCTATGGCCTTGAAGTCAGTGACATGAAGACCATCCTTAATAATCTTACATCCGGAGGCTATCCGAGCAGTGATAATTCTGTTCTTATCGGGTCAGGCTTTGCTGAAGATAATGATTTCAAAGTGGGAAGCAGGTTCTCTGTCGGAGGCGCTGGAGTGAAGGTCTCAGGCATCATCGAATCACGAGGCATGTCCATGGATCTGAGCACTGATAATGCAGTCATTATGACAAAGAATATGTATGAATCAACATTTGGTGCAAAGGATGAGTTCAACCAGGTCAATATCGTGTTACATGATATAAATGATGCCGATGCCGTATCCAGTGATATTGACTCACAGATGAACCGGAGAGAAGAGACGGTGCGGGTTCAGGACAGCAGTCGGATGGTCTCCATGATCTCCTCCTCTGTCTCCACGATTACCAGTTTTGCTACGCTTATCGCCAGTATCTCCCTGCTTGTGGCCGCAGTCTCCATATTTAACATCATGATGATGTCTGTTACCGAACGAATACGGGAGATTGGTGTTCTCCGAAGTATCGGAACACAAAAGAAAGAGATTCTTAGGATGTTTGTCTATGAGGCAACATTAATTGGGATTCTTGGTGCAACACTCGGGATGATTCTCAGTCTCATCATGGGGTATTTTTTTATCCACATCATGATAGGGAATACGAAATATTTCTTCACCTATGAGAGTCTGATCCATCTTCCCTATGCCATGGCTGTCGGTCTTATCATCTGTATCCTGTCCGGTTTATACCCTGCCTGGCGGGGAGCCCAGATGGACCCGATAGAAGCTCTCCGGGCAGAATAACAAGAACTCATAACCATCTGGTTGGATCTTCCAACCAGTTATATCCTCTATTTTTACATAATAATCCAATGACTTGTCATGTGTACCTGGTTTAAGGTACAGAAAGTAAATCCGGTATTATCCAATGGATTATTTCTCCGGTGAGATGTCTGAATCGCTATGATCTGTCTGACTATATACCCTGCCACCAGGAATCATCCGATCACAAATGAGAAGAACATATACCCCCAGTATCACATCGGCTCTACCGTTTATCAGACAATTGTCATACGAATGATTTTGTATTT
>NZ_JAIWNS010000030.1 GCF_020216685.1 Methanospirillum hungatei
TATCATATGTATCTGATAGGCGAAGCCCTGATCGGCGAAGGATCCGAACTGGCTCATGTGGACCTGATCGTCGGAGATAAGAACGGTCCGGTCGGGATGGCGTTTGCAAATGCACTCTCACAACTCTCAGCCGGGCATACCCCTCTTCTGGCTGTTGTACGTCCGAATCTGCTCACGAAACCGGCAACGGTCGTGATTCCTAAGGTTACTCTTAAGAATGAGGGGCAGGTCAACCAGATGTTCGGGCCTGTCCAGGCTGCTGTTGCAAAGGCGGTCGCTGATGCGGTTGAGGAAGGGCTTTTTGGCGATGTAAATATCAACGATATCTGTATTCTGGCCAGCGCTTTCCTCCATCCGTCAGCAAAGGACTATAACCGGATCTACCGGTATAACTATGGTGCGACAAAGCTTGCAATATCACGTGCATTCGAAGAGTTCCCTGACGAGAAGACGTTGATTCACGAGAAAGACCGCGCTGCACATGCTGTCATGGGCTTTAAGGTTCCGCGCCTCTGGGACCCGCCATACCTACAGGTTGCCCTCGATATTGTTGACCTGGGCAAACTCAGATCTGTTCTCTCTTCCCTTCCGGAGAACGACCACCTGATCATCGAAGCAGGAACCCCGCTTATCAAGAAGTTTGGTCTGAATGTCATCTCTGAGATCCGTGCCGTTAAACCAAACGCTTTCATCGTCGCGGATATGAAGATTCTTGATACCGGAAACCTTGAGGCCAGGATGGCAGCCGACTCATCTGCTGATGCCGTGGTTATGTCAGGTCTTGCTCCCGCATCTACCATCGAGAAGGCCATCATCGAAGCACGCAAGACCGGTATCTACTCGGTCATTGATATGCTCAACGTCGAGGACCCGGTTGGTCTTATCGCCAGTCTGAAGGTCAAGCCTGATATCGTCGAACTTCACCGTGCCATCGATGCTGAACATACCTCCCATGCCTGGGGCAATATCGGCGACATCAAGAAGGCAGCAGGCGGAAAACTCCTGGTCGCAACCGCCGGTGGTATCCGTGTCCCGGTTGTCAAGGAAGCACTCAAGACCGGTGCAGATATTCTTGTGGTCGGCAGAGCAATCACCGCAAGCAAGGATGTCAGACATGCTGCCGAGGAGTTCCTTGAGCAGCTCAATAAGGAAGAGATCGATCAGTTCAGAATCATGACTGATTTTTAAGGCCAGAACAAGAAAATGCCCGGCATTTTCATGTTCTGGTGAGGTGGTCAGATCAGATCATTAATTTTTTTATCCTACTGTTGCTTCACTCATCTTTCTCCTGGTTTTGTATCCATTCATTATTGGGTGGTGTCCCTGCATGAAGATCACAAACCACAAAGGGAAAAGAGGAATACATGAATGCCCTCACTATGCACTGTATTATTAAATCCTCAAGGATTCGAAATTTCACTTATCACAGGAGATCAAAAATGGTTGAGCCTTTCAAAACATCAATAACTATTTCCAAGGATGATGCCCGGCGTTTTCATGAATATGATAGTGATCCGTTGAAATACTAAAATGACCGGAGCAAAGCCGCTGCTTGCCGGGCCCGGCAAATCGCTCAAAATCTCAAATCCTAATTCATAGATTTTGATTCTGCTGGGATACCCCTGATGTATCTATCCGATTCTGTTCTTATATGAAGTCTAAAAGAAAAACGCAATACATTAATATTTTATCATGTGAACAGACGAGTAAGGATTCTGTACAGATTAGGAAGTAAACCGATCGGTGTGGTGTTGATGAGGTTCATCTCATTGTTTTTGACCGGAGACACCGGGTGTCATGGGATGAGAAAATATTTCAGGAGGCCCGTGTCTACAAAGGATCTGAAACCGAGATGGACCAGTGCTTAGTTACGATATGGGGAATGTGAGGGGGAGTTAATTGATAGAGTTTTTACATGTTACTTCAATATATGGGGTGTTCATAAAATGAAATATTTCAATACCGCCGGTCCCGTTAATTGCAAAGATCATTATTGCCTTTCCCCGCTCAGTCGGTTCAATCTTTCAGAAATTCTCGGACTTATATCCCAGAAGAAATATTTTGTCCTTCATGCGCCGAGACAAAGCGGGAAAACCTCATGTCTTCTTGCCCTCGAGGATTACCTGAACGCTTCAGGATCATACAAATCCCTATATATTAACGTTGAATCAGCCCAGGCGGCCAGAAATAATGTGGAAAAAGGAATATCTGCAATTATTATTGAGATACAACGAAGAATTGAACTTTCCGGATTTGATGCCGATTCACAAAGAATTGTGAAAGACCTTTGTGATCCACACCTTTCATTATCTGCGCTGAACAGTGCTCTGACCAGGCTTGCCGAAAGTTCTCCTTTACCTCTCGTCCTGCTCATCGATGAGATAGATGCTCTTGTTGGAGACACCCTGATATCAGTTCTCCGCCAGATCCGGTCCGGATATGATACCCGGCCTGACCATTTCCCATCAACGGTGATTCTCTGCGGTGTCCGGGATGTTCGGGACTACCGGATCCATTCAGATACCGAACAGATGATCATCACCGGCGGAAGTGCCTTTAATGTCAAGGCAGAGTCACTTCGCCTTGGGAATTTTTCTGAAGAAGAGGTCCGGACCCTCTGCCTTGAACATACACATGAGACCGGCCAGATTTTCACAACTGAAGCTCTTTCGACTATATGGGATCTTACCAGCGGACAGCCCTGGCTTGTAAATGCCCTGGCATATGAGACCTGTTTTAAATTGGAGCACGGGAAAAACCGTGATAATCCCATCACGGATACTATGGTTGAACAGGCAAAAGACAACCTGATTATCCGGAGAGAGACACATCTCGATCAGCTGGCAGACAAACTCAAAGAAGAGCGGGTACGGCGAGTAATTGAACCTATCCTCACGGGAGATCTGTACGAAGGAATGCTCCGTGCAGATGATATTGAATATGTTGAGGATCTGGGCCTTATCACCCAGGCACCGAATGGGGAGATATCCATCTCAAACCGGATATATCAGGAGATTATCCCCCGCCAACTATCCTGGGAGAGCCAGTCAGGAATGGCTCTGAAACAGGCATGGTTTGTCGATGATGATGGAAGACTCAATATCTCAAAACTTATCGACGAATTTCAGCAGTTTTTCAGGGAGCATTCGGAGAGCTGGATTGAGAGGTTCCAATACAAGGAGGCAGGACCGCAGATCCTCCTCCAGGCATTCCTTCAGCGGATCGTAAATGGTGGAGGGCGGATTGACCGGGAATACGGGCTTGGCCGGACACGGACTGATCTCTATGTACGATGGCCACTTCCGGATAGGACGGTCCAGAGGGTAATTATTGAACTTAAGATCCTCTATAGATCCCGTGAACAGACGATTGAGGATGGAATGAAACAGATAATGAAATATATCGACCGGTGTGGCGCTGATGAGGGTCATCTCATTGTTTTTGACCGGAGACCGGAGGTGCCATGGGATGAGAAAATATTTTGTGAGAAGAGAGAGTTAGAAGAGTGCCGGGAGAGGAACGGGATCCCTGTAGTTATTTGGGGGATGTAAAAAGCCCTTACCAACCGTTTTCTCACGAATATTTAAATATACGAAATTCACTTATCCAATCTGTTTTGAATAATTATTTCAGCCCATTCAATAACTATTTCTGCCAAGTCTACTGCCTCTGAATAGTGCTTCTCTTCGATAATTATTGGAAAACCGGGATACCTTGTCTGGACAGCCTAAATCGAAAGCCGTTCTGCTTCCTTAATACTCGCTGGAATATCAATACCCTCATCCTCAAGAAGAGTGAGAAGATGATGGATATCATGAGAATAGGGAAATGATACCTTCAGCGAAATAAAAATTGCCTTAATCGCCTTTTCTGCTGCTTGCTGAGCCTGATAACAAAGATCCTCTAAATATACTTCATCATTCTGAGCATTGGCAAGATTCATACTCGAACGAGCACGATTTATCCATTCCAAGGGATTATCAGGCGACCATCTCGTTCTCATAAATAACCGTTCCCTCTCGTAATGCAGGATATAATGTGGAGTAATTTATTTTTTTGAATTTTTCAATCTCTTCTGGAGAACAGATAACAATATCAACAGACTGTCTGATTCCATGGAGATTTACATAGATGTCCCCTAACAATCGGACTCTATCATATGTTCCTGATTTTATTATCAGAAGATCAATGTCGCTCTCTGGCCGATTATCTCCACGGCTTAAAGAACCAAATAGAATAATTTTTTCTGGATCAGCTGTTTTACAGATACATGTCACTATAGGATCAAGATTCGGATTCTCCTTTGACAATCTTTCCATGGTACTTTTTGATCTCACTTACTTCACCAGAATCAGATTACTTACCATTCTCTCCTGTCACCTCAAAAACTTCTTTATCGCAATGTTATGATTATTAAAAGAAATTGGTATTGTATTCGAACAGTGAGGTGAAATTAACCAATAATCAGGACTGGATTGCCACATCGCCCATTCAATATAGAATATATAAAAGATAGAGAACCATCTACCTATACAGTATCGTCAATACAATACATATTTATACCAAGAAGTCGAGTTCTCTCTTACCTTTACAGAGGTGACACGTAATGGGAATTGGCGAATTACTCAGTGACTCATTTGGCTATGCAAATGAGGGATTAATCGGAAAATGGGTGCGATGGATCATTCTCATCATCTCATCGATTATCTTCCCCCTGATTATGGGATATTCACTCCGGGTTATGAAGGGAACCACACCTGCCCCGGAACCAGGTGATTATCTTGGAATGTTTATCGACGGAATCAAGATGATCATTATCGAAATCGTCTATATGATTATCCCTCTCATCATTGCAATAGCCACCTTCTCTCTCAGTGGAGGATTTGGAAGTGTTGCAATGCTTGGGATGAATGTAGAAAATCCACTTGCATACATAGGGATGCTGGTTGCTACCTTTGGTTTATCCCTGATTCTCTTCATGATTGTGGCCTTTATCTTCTCCCTGTTTGGAATCATCGGAATGGTACGGTTTGCAAGAACCGGCAGTATGGGAGAGGCATTTGCATTTGGTGAAATTACAAACACCATTGGAAAGATCGGATGGGGCCAGTACATCATTGCTCTCATCGTGCTCTTCATCGTTATTTTTGTAATCTATGCAGTAATTGGATTAATACCAGTAATCGGAGGATTAATCAACCTTATCATTGCTCCATACATCGTACTGATGACCTCACGGTATTACTCAAATCTCTATGATACGGGAGCCTGATACGGTATAAACGAAAAACCACACTTTTTTTGAGTCTAGATTACCTGAATATTCGAAAAATATCCATAACTCTTCTGTTCTGCCTCACCTGACCGAATACTACACCATGGATCCTGCCCGGAGATTTATATCAGACAGAGAGCGGGCTTTGACACATGAATTTGCCACAGGAATCGCAAAACCTGGGGCTGCTCTGGATACGATGCCAGCATCATCTATAAATACCGCTCATCGCTTTTGCAATTACCATCGGAGTTACGGTATTTAAAATCATACAAACCGGTGGTAATTTCACTATGGATGCCCTCATCCCGATTGCAGGAACACTTATTGCCGGGGGAGTTATTTCCATTATCATCGGTTTTATCTTTTTACTCCTGAGTATCATTGGATCGGTCAGATTTGCGAGAACACAAAGCATGAAAGAGGCCTTCGCTTTAGGGGAGATATTCGGGACAATCGGTACAATTGGATGGATAAACTACATCATCTCCCTCATCGCATTTTTCATTGTCGTAATTCTCATCCTGCTTGTAGTAACCATTATTGAGATACTACTCGGGTTTATTCCCATTCTTGGATGGCTCATCGGGTGGATTATCAACCTGTTCCTGTCACCCTACCTATCCATCCTGGGAAGCAGATATTATTCACTTCTCTATGATGAAGGAATCTAAAACCCTTTTTTCCACCCATTTTTAGCATTCAACCATACCTTTATCCCTCCATAAACGTCTATAACTTATATGTCTACTGAAGACGTGCTGAAAGAGGCAACAAAAAATATCAGTGATCTCATATCAGCCAGGCGGGTGATGGGGGACCCGATTGACCTCGGAGATAAAGTGGTCATTCCGGTAACGAGGTTTGGACTGGCATTTGGTGCAGGAAGCGGGAAAGGAAAGGAAGGAGACGGAAGCGGTGCCGGTGGTGGCGGGGGAATTGAACCGATGGCCCTGCTGGTTGCTCATAAGGAGATCAAAGGAGCGGAAGGAATTCAGGTCTTCTCGCTCAAGAAGGAGAACCCGGTAGCCCAGGTGATAACTGCCCTCAGCGAATCACTCGTGCCCCAGGTCATCGAACTGGTGAAACAGAAAGAGCCGGCACCTGCCAGTCCGACTGAAGAAGAGAAATCATAAGAGTGCCTCTATTCCATCCGGCTGGTGATCTGCTCATCACCGTCGGCATA
This sequence comes from Methanospirillum hungatei, assembly GCF_020216685.1. Classification (GTDB taxonomy): domain Archaea; phylum Halobacteriota; class Methanomicrobia; order Methanomicrobiales; family Methanospirillaceae; genus Methanospirillum; species Methanospirillum hungatei_B. The sequence goes on from NZ_JAIWNS010000030.1 coordinate 6,462, forward strand.
ATTCTGTTTTTATTCATCGGTATCAGAATTCTATACAGGATACCGCTCAAGATCTCATGTGCAGCAGAAAGGGATAAAGCCAGACTGTGTGGTGAGAGTTCCGTAGGTTTCGGACCATTCAGTATTGCATTTCGCTATGATGGAGTCTTAACGGGAGAGATGAGAATCATGGGGAGGCATCTTTTTTCGTTTTCACTCCCGACATCGGAGGATGCGGATACCGAACCGGAAAAGGAGAAATCAGAGGAGGGCATCCAATCAGGCATGAGATGGATTCCGGTGATATTTCAGGGCAGCAGACGAATCATCCAGCATTTCAGGATCGATACCCTCACCTGTCATGCACGGATAGGCTGCGGCGATCCCTGTACAACCGGGATGGTGTATGGATGCATTCAGGCAATTACTCCATTGCTTCCGGGCACACATGATATCTCTATTACTCCTGACTTTGATGAACCGGCACTTGAGGGGCATTGCAGGCTGGATACCCTGTTTGTGTACCCCTTCTCTCTCCTCGTCTATCTCTGCAGGATCATCATTCCGGAGGTCCTGAATACCAGTGACAACAGGAGGGAAGATTGATGCAGAGCCCGGATGGGAGCATACGAATCCTGGAGCCGGTTGCTCTTGCTGGAAGAATAATCTACCCGGTAGTCAGAACCCATGCATGGATAGGGGATCTTGGGGGTATGATATCTCTAAAACCCTGTGCTCTCCTCATTCGGGAAGATAAAGCATGGTTTTTCGTATCAATTGACGATTCAGCTCCGGATATATCATCCCTATTTTCTCTTCATATCAATGAAACAAAGGACAGATAAGCGATGCCTGGTCCTTGAACTCAAGTGAAAATGAGGGTTATCATAAACCGGTACTATCCTGCTTCCTGAGAAGCCCACATACCGGCTGGCAGAATGGATACGATACCTGTTATTCACCACCAGGGGGAGGATCCAGGGAGAAAAAAGAATAGTGCTGTTCAACTACGGTGCCACGGACAAGAACGTCGGCTGGCATGATGATACATCCCCTGAATACCACATAGTGCTTTTGAATAGAGACTCTATAGCCTTCAGGAATTACTCCTATGATGCCATCAGAAACACAGGATTTCAACGGTGAAGATAAATTATCACTCCAATAAAAATATTAATACATGATGTAATAATAATTGTATTACATGGCAAAAACAAAACCGAAGAGTCATGCAAGTGTCTCTCTCCGGATGCCTATTGAATTAAAGGATGCACTGGACAGTTATGTGGCAGAACATGAGCTGAGCTCGATGTCTGAAGCGATCATTGCCATTCTTGTTGAGAAATTAAACCCGCCTATCCCAGGATTATGCTGGCCGTGTAATTATCAGAACCCGGTTGATGCAAAATTCTGTTGCAAGTGTGGAAAGAAACTGAAAACTGATCAATGATACGTAATACTAATAGTATTACAGACATACATACAAGTATTCATAACAGATAACGATGAGGTATACAAGATGAGAATCGTCAGCATTATCGGAAGTCACCGGAAAAACGGGAACACTGAAACAATGCTTAAGGCATTTGACAAGGAGTTCAAATCACTCGATATTCCGGATTATAAGAATAAGTTGTACAACATTTCGGAGATGAACATCTACCCGTGCAGGGCCTGCCTGAAATGTAAAAGGAAAGATAACTGTATTATTGAAGATGATTTTGGAAAAGTAGCTCTCAAGATGATCCAGAGCGATCTCATCATTATGGGTTCACCAGTGTACTTCTCGGATGTGAGTGCCCAGATAAAGGCCCTCTTTGACCGGACCTACTCCCTCTGGCATGAAAAGAAATTAAAAGGGAAAAATATCATCTTTGTCGCTACCTGTGCAGAGTATGGGTCCGGACATACTATTGATACCATGAGGCACTGGGCATTGGATCATGAGATGAATATCATCGCCACCGTCGAGGGAAAAAGCGAGAAGAAGGGAAAGGTCCTTGAGAATGAGATGACCGTGAAAGCAATTGCAGATGCAGTCCGGGCATGTGACAAGATTATCCCAAAAAGTGATGAGAAGTGAAGGAAAATTCAAAATCAGGTATTCGTCTCATAATCAATAGCAAGGTACTCCCCATGTCCTTCACAGATCTCACAATAGAGATCTATATAGGGAAAACACCGTGGACAGAGATGATATGAAGCTTTACCATTCATCATATGGATGAACATACCTTTTTTTGAATTTTCAGGCATCATCACTAGTATATCCAGAGGCAAAACCATAATGATATGGTATAGAGAATCTATAGAGAGCCGAAAAATCAGGTTTTGGTTCTCCAAAGCCCTTTTCCTTCAGGTTATCCTGCAATCTTCCCACAGGAATGATATTTGGGACTGTACCGACTGAGATAGTATCCGGCATCTGAGAGAAACTGCATTGCATCAGTCAATGACCGGGCATGAAATGATCCTGACTCAACAGGAAGCATATCTGTCATCTTATCATCATATGACTCATACACGGGATAATTTTTTCTCCAGAGAATCTGAAGCGGTGCCATATGACAGGAGAATGAATTCATGGGATTTGGATATCTCTCAAATAATTGTATGGTGAGTGATAGTCCTTTGATTTTAATAAGGGAATACCGCTCATGATACTCATCCATAAAAAGTCCGATGATCAGAGTATCCCGATCCTTTATCCCCAGCGTGATTGGGAAATCAAAAGAATCACTCCCTCTCATCCGGTTCACGCCCTGCATGAATGCACGGATCATAAACCGGTCTGATGATTCCAGATTATAGCAATATGCTCCATACTCTTCACGAGGGGTAAGATGATGAATCATCTCCTTGAGGGTGCATCGGGCAAGATGGATGATCCCATAGAGAGTGTCAGGATTATCATTTCCTTGTATCCGAAGGAAGGGAAGGCCGGGTTGATTTGTAATACAATCAGGATCCCGAAGTATTTCATTGAAATGTAATATCCTGTTTCTGACCTCCATAGCCTCAAATGACCTCTCCGGGAACAATACAGACATACCCGAAAGGAGAGACTCTGCTATGACCAGTAAATCTTCAGAAATACGGTCAAATAGTCTGAAAATTCCGGGAATCATAATTATTCCTGCATAATCTACCGATGAACCCTCTATCATAAACCGGTACTGATCTGGCACGGCGAATTGAGAATACACCGATTCCATATCCCCACGGTGTAAGCCATGCTGAGCATGTAAAATCGCACGGTCCAGAACCCGAATGAATAGAGATACATCATCGGTGGCCTCAAAACCCTTCAATATAGTCTTCTTTTTATTCGTGATTTTTTCAAGACAAAGATCACAATCAATCATATATCCTCCTATCATCTCCAGAGCAAAGGAAAATCCAATGCGTAAGAGAGGATTTTCACAAAGATATCTCCATTGTCCGGATTATGAAAGGAATTACCCGGATTACAGAGACACTGCCTATCAGGAACACAGATCCATAAAGGCAGGCAGATGATTCTTTCTAGCCTATAAAACATGATGAATATTTTCTCATGG
>NZ_JAIWNS010000031.1 GCF_020216685.1 Methanospirillum hungatei
AACTATAGAGATCGCTATATGACCTGAGGAAGTCTCCACTTCATCAAAAATTAAAAAAAAAAAGAGGAATGGCAGAATACAGATGTCAGAAAAGATTACAGGATCATATCCCCGTTTTCACGGGTCTGAATCCGTATGGCCTCTTCAACCGGTATGATAAAGATCTTCCCATCTCCGGTATTGCCGGTAAATGCACTTTCACACAGGATGTTTATTATCTCCTCCACATGATCATCCTCCACAACCATCTCCACTTTCACCTTGGGCATAAAATCATAGAGTGATTCGATATTATACTGGTTTATCTCCCTGGATGTCCCCCGGTACCAGATATCATAATTGATCATCGAACCATGACCCATGGCTTTCATGGCATTCCTTACATCATTGATCTTCTCAACCCGTACAAACGCTTCGACTTTTTTCATCCACAGGAATAGAAATCTAAAAGTAAATATTATTTTTAGTATGATAATATATAGAATTGAATTAAAATATATTCCTCTCAGAGACATCAGAGATCCTATATGGAATTGTTAAGGGAATACAGACCCCAGAGATATTCATTACCGCATTGGTTCACCCCCCAAACCTGATGCCATATGAACTATGATTCCATAAAAACAGGCTTTGATCTCTCCGGATATTACCAGAATTCTGTTGGTTTCCATCCGGGAGCGGAATACAAAACATCACCAGAATCAGCGGATATCCATTCTGCCGGGATTATCACACACGATGCATCCACTCTTATGAGTATTCTTGATGCTGCACCGGTAGCCATTCAGATTGTCGGTCCTGAAGGGACATTCATCGATTGTAACCGGCAGACTATGGAATTATTCGGAGCACGGTCCCTGCACGACATTATAGGAAAAACACCATCTCTTCTCTCTCCCCCGGTTCAGAAAAACGGGGAGGATAGTCAGAAAGCCTCAATGACGCAGATACAGGAGGCATTTTCTGGAAAAAGGGTTACTTTTTCATGGGACCATAGAAAACTCTCCGGCGAAATCTTCCCGGCCCGGGTGACATTAAACCAGATAATATACGAAGGAACACCCTGCCTGATGGCATCTGTTATCGACACCAGTGAACTTGTGGAACAACTGGATGAGATCGCGACTCTTGTGAAAGAATCACCATATGCAATCTTCTCTATGGATCCCTCACTTCAGATAAGCGACATCAACGAGGCAGGAGTGAGCAATACCGGGTATACGCATACGCAGGCATGTTCGATGAATTTTGGAGATCTCTCGTTTCTTGAATCACATGGGAAGAAGATCAAAGACGCTATTCAGACAAAAAAACCGGCACATGGGAGAGCAATACTCCGGACACCACAGGGGATCAGATATCTGAAGACATCCTATATCCCGGTGCTCAGTCAAAAAGAAGAGATATCGAAAATATACGCAGTCTTTGCAGACCAGACCTCACTCATTGAGAAGATGAATGAAGCTGAAGCCCTGGTCCAGGAAAATCCTGCAGGAATCCTGACTACGGATCCGGAAGGCAGGATACTATCAGTAAACCAGGCATTCATTGATATCAGTCGGATAGAGAAGGAGAAACTCCTTCAGATGAGATTGGGAGATTTCCTCATTATAAAAAAGGAAGGAGCCGGATTTAAAGAGGCTATGACCTCGAAAAAATCTGAAAAAGGCAGAATTACTGTAGATTTTGGCTCCCACAGCCGGATTCTTGATTCATCATATATTCCGGTCCTCAATGTGAATAAGGATATTGAAAAAATGGTCCTCATGTTCATTGACTGTACCGAAGTGCAGCAGCTTATCGGATACCTGGACCGTTCAGTGGCGGTCATCTCTGAGGACATCACTAATCTTGCATCCGGAAAGACGGATTTTGAATCAAAGGCAGTAGCAGGGGATGAGTATACACAAAAAGCAGAGAAAAACCTGACCACCATCCATGAATCCATCAACACAACAAGGCTGGCACTCGAACAGATTATCAGAGATATAGACAGAACAACTGATGCTGCATTATCAGGAGATCTGTCATTTCGGGCAGATCCATCAGTCCACCAGGGAAATTTCCAACATATAATTGAAAAACTCAATAATACCCTTGATGCTACCCTTACTCCGGTTCTCGAAGCAATGTCCGTCTCCCGTGAATATGCCGGATATAACTTTACGGCACGGTTTAACCCTGCATTAGAGGTAAAAGGTGACTGGGTTGCATTTAAAGACGCTCTGGATCAGACAGGGAATGCAATTTCACAGGCCATTTCTCTCCTGAATCAAAAAATCGGTGAGCTTTCAGCAAGTATTGAAGAAGCAAACTCAAGTGTTGAGGAGATCACCTCCGGATCACAGGAAATTGCCTCTATCATGGAGAATATCAGTAAAAATAGTGAGTCAGGAGATTCATCAATCGCCCAGATCATCCGTGCTATGGAAGACCTCACCCGGACGGTCAGTGAGGTATCTCACAAGGCAGATAGTGTTGCAGGGTTGTCACAAGGGGCCACTATATCAGCAAAACAGGGAATGGAACGAGTCAGACGATCAGAACAGTCAATGTCTGAAATCATGACTGCTGCAGAACATGTCGATACCATTGTAAAAGACATTAATGCAGAGATGAATGAGATCGGAAAGATAGTCAGAGTAATTTCAGACATCGCAAATCAGACAAACCTTCTCTCCCTGAATGCTGCAATAGAGGCAGCCCGTGCCGGAGAAGCAGGAAGAGGGTTTGCTGTAGTTGCTTCAGAAGTAAAATCTTTGGCTCAGGATTCACGAAAGTCAGCCGAAAACATAACAGAGATGATTACAACTCTCCAGCAAAAAGCAAAATCCGCTGAGAACGCGATGGCCCAGTCGGTTCAGGTGGTTCATGATGGCAGTTCAGCCCTTGCCGAGACCGTTACCTCATTTACTGACATTGCACAGGCAATTGGTGACATTCATCAACACATCACTGACGTTGCAGCTGCTTCAGAAGAGCAGGCGGCTTCAGTAGAGGAAGTTACCGCAAGTATGCAGGAAGTGGCATTTCTCACCCATAAAACATCAGAAGAAGTCATCCACACATCTGTCGCTATAAAACAGACCTCTGCAGCCCTGGAACAGATCAGTGAAGTCGTAAATACGATTGTCGTCATTGGTGACGGAGTACATCAGGAAATATCCCGGTTTACTGTGGGATGAGGTGAACAGAATGATTCAGCGAATGAGGGATACAACCCCGCAATCAAAATCACGAACGGTGACAAGACAGGAGACGCAGGTTATCGAATTTAATCTTGGGACAGACAGGTTTGCCATAGATATCCAAAATATTAAGGAGATAGTTGAATATACACGAATTCGACCCCTCCCAAACTCGCCTCCCCATATAAAGGGTATCATTGATCTTCGAGGAGAAATTACCACCATCATCGATCTGGCTCTCTTTATGAACCAGTCATCACAGACATCAGAGGAGAAAAAACGCATAATCATCCTTGATACTATAGAAAAAAGCCATAAATTAGGATTTCTGGTAGATAATGTACATTCAGTCCTCGCCATAGACCAGAACCTGATTGATTATTCTGTTCACCGGAGTCATGACGATGCCGGGCATATCCAGGGAATAATAAAAATGAGATATGATGAGGGGCAAAATTCCTATACAGATCTCATCATATGGCTGAATATTGAACAGATTCTGCTCGAGATATAAACAGGATCTGCATGCAGATATATCAAAAAATTCCGGATGAGATCCGATATCCCTCATGCACATCCAGGATCATCTCATCCCCATATCATACCGGAGATACCCCGACGACAAAACAGATCCTGTACGTGGATGATGAAGAGATCCTCCTTGAAGTTGGAAAACTCTTCATTGAACGATCCGGAGCTTTTCATGTCACAACCTGCAACAATCCTCTAAAAGCCCTTGAACTTCTCACATACAATTCATTTGATGCAATCGTATCAGATTATGAGATGCCTGACATGAACGGGATACAGCTCCTCAAACAGGTCCGAGAGACCAAAAACCAGATCCCATTCATCATTTTTACCGGTAGAGGACGTGAAGAGGTAGTAATTGCTGCCCTGAATGAAGGAGCGGATTTTTACATCCAGAAGGGGGGTGAGAACAGATCCCAGTTTGCTGAACTGGTTCATAAAATAACCGTATCTATACAACGACAGGAAGTTTTACTTGCACTCCAGGAGTCTGAGAAGAGACTCTCCAATATCCTTGCAGCGCTTCCCTATGCCACTTTTGCCATAGATACCGATCACCGGGTAATTGCCTGGAATAAGATGATGGAACAGATGACTGGTATTTGTGAATCTGATATAATTGGCAAAGGTGATTTTTCCTACTCGGTTCCTCTCACCGGAAAAGCAGAACCGGGTATCATTGATTTAATCCTCAAAGACTACCCCGGAGTAGAGGATTATTATGCTGAATTCAGGCAGGAAGAGAACATTATCACTGCCGAGCGGTACCTTTCCCTCCCGTCAGGATACCGGTATGTCAGAATTCGTGCCGCTCCCCTGTATTCTTCATTTGGTCAGGTTATCGGAGCAATCGCTACCATCCGTGACATTTCAGATAATTTCATGGATGAAGCTTTAGATAGAAATTCCTTTGAGATGTATAAACAGATTGCAAATATCTCTCCTGACTGGGAGTACTGGGAGAATCCTGCAGGAGATGTGATGTACTGCTCGCCATCAAGTCTTACGATAACCGGCTATCTGCCTGAAGAATTCACAAAAACCCCTTCACTTCTTCACCATATCATCCATCCTGAAGATCGGGAACGGGTTTATCAGGCACAAAATCCGATAGAATCCACCCATTCAGGATATTCACATCTTCAGTTCCGCATCATTACCCGAAACGGAGAGGTTCGGTGGCTTCTCCAACTCTGCACCCCCGTATATCGGATGAACAGATCCTTCATCGGTAAAATTATCAGCAACCGGGACATAACTGACCGAATTGAATTACAGGAACGATTAGTTCAGACGCTTGGCTTTTTAAAACAGGAACAGGAACTGACCATCCGGTTTCAAAGAATGCTTGCAACGAAAAATGAGTTTGCCCTGACTACTATCCTTGAGCTACGGGAACTAGAACATGTGATTCAATCATGTATTGATTTTTTTGACGACGGGATTGCGATTGTAAAAGGGCAGACTATCATTCATTGTAATAGCCGATTCAGGGAGATATTTGGGAATAGTATGGATAAATCTGACAAAATTACCCTTCAGGACTGCATTCCTATATCAATACATGAGCAGGTTATAAAATTCGATGACGATTCAACAGTATACCCGAAACGAAATTCTCTTTCATTTTTCGGAACATATAAAAAATCCGATGGGACCCTCTTTCCTGCATCAGTTACCATGAAGCGGATTATCAGCCAGAGATCCAATCTTCTTGCACTATCCATAAAAACAATCTGAATTTTCCATTTTCACGCCTGGTTCTCTCATCATCCTGAAGACTCTGATAACTATATAATCACATAAGCAAATACCTATATACTAGCCTATGGAGATATGCAATCAGTGTGAGGACTGTACAAAACTCTGCGAGATAGTTCCAAAGATGGCCGGAGCATTCAAAGCCCTTGGTGATCTGACCAGGTTGAAAATTATATATCTCCTCACCTGTGACACCACCGGAACTCTTGGAGTATCCGACCTTGCAACAAGACTTGGCATCTCCCAGCCTGCGGTATCCCAGCATTTAAAAACACTCAAATCAGAAGGCATTGTTGATTCACGCCGGGACGGATTTTATATCTACTATACTATCAACCGTGACCGGATGGTGGAATTCCGGGATCATTTTGAACTGATGTATTCAAGTGTCATGGGGAGATGTAACCGGGAACTTATCAGGAAATCTTCCCCTGATCAGGAAATCCGGGCCTGTGTCATCTATTATTCATACTCAGGGATTACCCGCCATATTGCAGAAGAGATACGAAATGCCAGCGGATGCGATATCATTGAGGTCAGAACAAAAAAGCCCTACTCTTCCTTTTCAGCATATACCACCGGAGTATTTCGATCCCGGAAGATGGCATGCGACCCGATTGAACCAGAGACCATCGATGTTTCAGGGTATGATCTCATCGTCATGGGAACACCGGTCTGGGCATGGAAACCGGCCCCTGCCATGAATGCCGCCGTGCAGGCACTTACGGGATGTGAGGGGAAGAGGGTTGTGATCTTTACGACATGCTGCAATCAGCCGGGGGAAGCCCTCCCGATTTTAAGGGAAGCACTGACCAGCCGTGGTGCCATCGTTGCCCTGGAGATATCGCTTACCTCAGAGGACACAAAAAATCCTGATGCCGGGGGAGAAATTCTCCGAAGAATCATTGAGGCACAACCATTTGGAGATACCACACAGAGAGCAGATTCGGAGGAGAAATGAGCACAACAGATCCAAAACATATCCTGGTCATCATGGGCAGCCCCCGGAAAGGGAACACGTTCCATGCATGTGAAATGTTCAGAGAGCTTCTGGAGCAGGAGATTCCGGTTCAATTCGACTATATATGGTTAAAAGACCTCACCCTGCATCCTTGCAGAGGCTGCCTTCTCTGTTTTACCAAAGGAGAACAGGCATGCCCCATCCATGATGATATCCCTAAGATTTGGGAGAAGATGAGAAAGGCCGATGCAGTCATTTTTGCGTCCCCGGTCTATGCGATGAATGTGACAAGCCTGATGAAACTTATGATAGACCGGTTCTCGTTTACATTTCACCGGCCGGAATATTTTGATAAAAAGGCCTTTCTTATCGCAACCACCGGAGCACTCGGACACGAGGAAGTGCTGAAATACCTTGCCGATGTCGCAGGAATCTGGGGATTTGAGGTCACCGGAAAGGCCGGCCTGGTAACACCAATCCCAGTCCCTGCCCACCTGGCAGAGAGAAACCAAAAAACCCTGCAAAACGCAGCCCATGCCTTTTCTGAAGCACTCAGAAGAAGCAGGAGAAGATCGCCAGGACTGAAAGATGTCATTATCTTTCACGGACAGCGGGCAGCCTTCTCCCAGCTCATGACCCAGTCTCCTGCAGACTACCAGTACTGGAAGGAGAAAGGCTGGCTTGACAAGAAAGTCAAGTATTTTGTTCCTCTTCCGGTCAATCCCCTCTATCATGCTATCGGAGTCCTTGTCGAATGGATTGCGACAAAAAAGGTAAAAAAAGATTTGATTACGAGTTCGGGGGCCAAGGAATGATCCGTTCAGGATTTCAGATCTGGAGTATTCCATGAGTAATCAGCATGTCTCCTCCGATAGGCAGGAGCAGTACCGGGATCTCTTCAACACGACGATTGGTGAGGTCATAAGCCATGCAATCCGGATAATCGGCGCCGACCCCACACTCATCATCCCTGCAGGAAAAATACTCCGATACCAGAAGAAGGCAGCAAAAATCAGGGCCCGGCATGAGAAAGAAGGACTTCTGGTCCCACCGGTTATGATATGTAGTATCACCTCACGGTGCAACCTTACCTGCAAAGGCTGTTATATGCATGCCAGAAAGGAGAATCAGAGATCGGAAATGAGTCCGGATATCCTCACATCAGTCATTGACCAGGCTGCAGATCTCGGAGTCTCCATTCTTGTCATAGCCGGTGGCGAACCCCTTGTCAGGACTGATGAGATAATCCGTATTGCACAGGCTCATCCTACAATCCTCTTCCCGGTCTTTACCAATGGCCTCCTCATAGATGAACAGACGGCTGACACCCTTGCCTCATACCGGAATATCGTCCCCCTGATAAGTTTTGAAGGACTTCGGGATGAGACCGATGCACGAAGAGGAAACGGAGTATTTGACCAGCTTCTTGCCACCTGTCATCTGCTTAAATCCCGTGGCATCTTCTTTGGGTGCTCAATCACAGCGACCAGGACAAACCTTGAGATCGTCACCGGTGACGTGTTTATCAGTCAGATGACAGATGCCTCTCTCAGGGTTTTTTCCTATGTTGAGTATGTTCCCATGACCCCAGGAACAGAAGGCCTCGTCCTCACCCATGAACAGAAACAGAATCTGCAAGTAAGGCTCACCCGGTTAAACCAGACATACCCGGCCCTTTTTCTGGGATTTCCCGGAGATGAAGCATACTATGGTGGATGCCTTGCTGCAGGGCGTGGATTTGTGCATGTCAGCCCGTCCGGGGATCTGGAGCCCTGCCCGGCAGCATCCTACTCTGATGCAAACCTGACCGAAATGCCACTGAAAGAAGCGTTGAGATCGCGGTTCCTTCAAAGACTGAGAGATACACCTGAAGTCCTGACAGAATCAGCGGGCGGATGTGCCCTTCACGAAAACCAGGTATGGGTGAAGGAAATTCTCTCAAAGACCTAACGTTCCGCCATCATCGTTCAGGAACGGGTGGCGGTGATCTTCAGAAAGCAGGAATCCTGATATCTCCAGCATCCTGAAGGAACTAGCATTTCAAATCTGACCCCCTGACCCGGCACTCCGTTTTCCGTTATCGAAATCCCGGTAAATGAAAGGATCTCACGAATCAGAAATAATCCAAGACCGGTATTTTTCCCATGTCCTTTCTGGAATATCAGACTCTTTTCACCCTCTGCAACACCAACCCCGTCATCACTATACACAAACCGGCACACATCTCCGGATATCTCATATGACAGGGTAATTTTGGTCACTCCTTCTCCATGCCTGATAGAATTTTCAATAAGATTATAGAGAACCTTCTCAAAGAGAGGATCAGCATAGATCTCCACCTTCTCTTTCGGGATGGTAAGAGAAACTCCCCTGGTAAGCGATTTGAGGACGTCCTTTTGCATGATCTCATCAACCCGCTGCCAGACCGGCTCATGAACTCCAAGATCCTGATATTCCCGTGTAAAATCAATCAGATGCTGGATATCTTTACCTGAAGAGAAGATGGTCTGCATCGTCGTTCTCCACTCCGCATCAGGATACTCTTCCAAAAGGATCTCACCATATCCGGTAATGACCATCACCTTATTCAGAATATCATGTCGTGTTATGCTGTTTAACAATCCAATCTGATGGTTTGCTCTGGTAAGTGCCTTATATGCCCGGGTAAGGTTATCAATATCATTGATGAGCAGCAAAATAGCAATATCTCCCTGGATGGTGATGTACCTGGTTGAGAGGATGGCATACCGCTCCTGACCGTCTGCAAGCCTGATACAGGTCTCATACTTCTCCCCAGGCTGCAGGGAGAGGACTTTTAAAAACTGATCCTCGTTATTAGCATCGGTAGAGAAAAACCCTAAACTTTGAACTTTATGCCCAAGCGAACAGATTTTTCCGACATCAAACCATTCTTCGCACTGCCGGTTCATATCCAGTATAGTCCCGTCCTGCCGAAATATCAGGATCGGATCCGGAACTTCCTGGAAAATGGTAACAAACCGTTCTTCATTCTCACGAATGGCCTTTTCAGTCTCCTTCCGCTGCGTTATATCCCTGATAATATACAGGATGCTATCTGGCCGGCCCTGATTATCATGGATGATCTCAGAATGACTTTCAATATACAACTCAGATCCGTCTTTCCGGACCGCACGGTACTCATGAACCCCGGTATTCGTGCCTGCTTTCAGTTGCCTGACATCATGTTTAAACCTGGCCTGATCAGCAGGGTGAATATGATCAAGAATCGGCATTCCATACGGTGACCGGTCCTTGTTATTATATCCAAACATCCGAATGGCTGCCGGAGAGACCATGAAGATCTTACCCAGCATATCAACCATCGTAATATTATCCGGAGAGGTCCTGATGATTGACCGGTATAATTCCTTATTCTTTTGAAGCGTCTGCTCCAGTTCTTTCTGATGGTTAATATCAGTAAATCCACAGATAATGGCTTTTTCTTCCAGTATGGTGATGGAATTTGCAGACAGATATGCCCAGAAAAACCGACCTCCCCTGGATATGAGCCTGGTTTCATAATCCACCAGTTTCTCAT
>NZ_JAIWNS010000032.1 GCF_020216685.1 Methanospirillum hungatei
GAAGATTCAGATGAGCCATAATATCCTGCAGATCATCAGGAGAGACAAAAAAGTCAAGCATCGATTTGGAAACGGCTTTCTCTTTTAAAACCCTGAACAGATCCGCAGCCCGTACATTGAGAGCAATAATCTTCAGGTCTGAAACCCGGAAAATGACGGCCGGGAAAGGTGAGGATTCAAGAAGAGTCGCATAATACTGTATGGTTTTTTTCATTTCACGAGGCCTGAACCAGTGATAGAGATAGAAAATACCAAAGAATGCACAGGCTATGATAAAGAAAAGGCCGATAAAAAGAATGAATGACTGTACAGACACGATTCAGCCCGACCGTATGGTAAATTTTTTCCCTGTATGCAACCCGGTCAAACCTTGCAATTCTGATTCCGTCTGACCGAACATGATGATGAGGAATTACACGGTAAACCCGCTTATACCTCCATGAATCTCTTCGGCATACCGTGCAACGGCCTCAATATGACCGGATATCTGTTCAATCGACCGACAGGATGAAGCACAGGCCTCTGCAGATGCCCCGGCATCACGGGCGGTCTCAACCATCAGATCACCTATTGTCCGAGCCCGTTCATTCAGATCGCGAATCCTGCTCTCCTGCTCATGTGATAGCATCCCGGTCTCCCGGCTCATGGTTGCGATAACCTCAACCTCTCCGGCCATCTTTTCAAATAAATGAACCATTTCACAGATGGCATGACTTCTGGACTCAATCTCTCCCTGGACCTGTGAGACCTTATCCCGCACCTCCCGGAATGCATCATGAAGCGCTCCAAGCGTCTGGGAAATACTGGTTGTGGACTCTTTTGACTGCACAGCCAGATGCTTTACCTCACTTGCAACAACCGCAAATCCCCTTCCATACCTTCCGGCATGAGCTGCCTCAATTGCTGCATTTATGGCAAGCAGATTTGTCTGGTTTGCAATATCCGTCACTACCTTGATGATCTTCTCAATGCTGATCAGCTCTTCATGGATACGGGAAATCCCACTGTCCACAGACCCGGCTGCTTCTGAAATGGCGTCAATTCCTTCCCGACTCTGTGTCGCCAGCACAACTCCCTGTGATGACATCTCATGCGTCCTTGCCGATGTCTCTGCAACCTCCTGCACCTTCTCATTCATCCCGCAGAGCGCCTGCATGGCAGTATCAGCACTCACAACCATCTGCCTGACCTCCTCCTGGACACTGACCGCCCGATCAGATACGGCACTCGTGTAACAGGCAAGGGTCTCAGCCTGCCCTGAAACCGCTGCAATCTCCCGTTTAATTCCATCAGCCTCTTCGGTCAGCACATCAGCGGCATTCCGAAGCACCGTGATACTTTCTGCTACCTGAACCCCGATATTGTCAAGCGAACTCCGGATGGTAGTAAAATCCCCTGTCACCTCAAGTTTTGAACTCATACGAGCCGTAAAGTCACCGGATGCATACCGGCTGCTCACCCGGTCAATCTCCCCGACAACTGCAGAGCACCAGATCCCAATCGAATCCATGGACTCCTTCATACTGGCAAAATCTCCCGGATATGCAATCCTCTCATCCATCCGTGAGGAGAAGTCACACGCTGCATAGGCCTTTGCTACCCGTTTCATCTCAAGAAGGGGGGTATTCAGCCTGACCAGCATCTGGTTCATCCCGGCAATCATTGCCTGATAATACCCGGATAGTCCAGACGTATCCCCTTTCACCGTAAGATTTCCCTCCATAACCGACATCGTGAAGGATTCAACGGTTGCAATCATGAGCTGCAGGCTGTCCAGTGCGCCGTTCAGATCCTGAATGATACCGAAAAACGGCCCTTCCTGTGGTGCCGGTATGTAGAGCGGAATCCATCCTGAGTTCATCTGGGAGATTCCGTCAGTCAGTGCACAAAACTGCACCTGTACCTGCTCCATCATGGTATTTATCGCCTGAATACCGGGCTGTAGATCCTCAGGGCAGGACTCAATCTCCATCCGGTGTGAGAAATTCCCTGCAGATATCTCTGCTGCCAGCTGTTCCAGTGCAGAAGAAAGAGCGGAATTATCAGGACTCGCGGCTTTTTCCTCAACCGGGGGGATAAGTTCTGTTATGGTCAGAAACAGGACCGAACGCTTGAGGAGAACCACTTCACAGACCCGGACGGTAATCAGGTGTGCAACCTCTGACAGGGTATCTTCGTGAACAAACCGAATCTCTGTCCCCGGATGATTCGAAACGTCCTGTATTGCATGATGCATAGAGAGCACGTCCCACTTCAGGATATTATTGTTCAGAAGGACATCAGCCGGGATGGGAATTCGGGAACCGGAAGTCATGGAGAGGATAGTCCCATCCATCTCTGCGAGGATCTCACAGGATTCAGAAAGAGACCTCCTGATCGTATCATATGACGGAAAGTCAGGGGGATTATCTGGTTTAATTAAGAACACCAGCATAACCGGCAGAGATGTACCTTCAGGGACTGTAGGAAGAGCCCGAATCTCATAAAACCCTGCCCCTGCCGGAAAGATGACCTCAGCTACCCCGGAGGTTATCCGTCCGGAAAGTGCAGCATCCCAGACCGACTCACCGGAAAGAAGAGAAACAGGCAGGTTTTTAAAATGCATTCCTTCCATAGTCTCGTTTTGAAACCCGGAGATACTAAGAAAGGCTTCGTTTGCATGTGAAATCGTCAGGGTATGATCACAGAGAAGAACCGGAACCGGGAATGAATCGATGTAATCATCCCAACATGAGAACGTATACGACCCTTGTGAAATATGCTGAATAAACGAATCTGCCGCAGCACCTTGTCTTGAAACAACAGAATTATGAATCATCGGCATGCACCTGCCCTGCAAAAGAAGTGTGTAAAGCGTTCATCAGTTCCTCCCCTTTGTAAAACCGGTAACAACTCTTCGGAATACATATCTCAAACCTGGCACCTTTTCCATAGGTTCCATTCTCAGTAATGCTCATCCCGGTCATCCCCAGAATTTCCCTGGTGTAAAAAAGACCAAGACCAGAATTCCGGCCCACTCCACGTTCAAAGATAACCTTCTTTTTATTATCCGGAATACCCATCCCGTCATCCTCAATGATGAGAAGGCCGGCGTCTATCCGCTCTACGAACCGAATCTGTATTGCAGAAACCCGGCACCCGTGCATCAGGGCATTTTCAACAAGATTGATGACGATCTTTCCAAACATCGGGTCTGTATACACCTCAAGCGTCCCGGTTGAATGGAGGATGGAGACATTCCCGAATTCATGAGAATGTTTGATATTCTCGATTATACGCGAGATAGAAAGCCACTTTGGTTTTTGAATCCCGATCTTCTGATACACATCAGAGAACATTAAGTGTTCCTGGATATTATTCAGGGAAATTCCCAGTTCTTTCACATCCTGCGCAATCTCCGGATATTTGTGCGAGAGTTCAAGCAGATTGTCATAATGAAAGAGCTGGGCGGTCAGTTCATTCCTGATATCATGCCGGGTGATCGTATTGAGGATATCGAGTTTTTTATTCGTCCCAATCAGGTTTTCCATCTCTTTATGCTCTTCCTGGAGGAGAAAGTGATGAAGAGCGTATGATATCTCCCGTGCAACATCCTGCACCATCGCCTGCTCATCCGGATCCCTGGCATATTCAGGCTCAAGGGTCACGGACACGATGCCAAAGACCGTTCCTGCATGTTCCAGTCTGACCGTAAGGGTATGAGAGTCATGATGGCCGGAGTAGAGCGGGCATGATACACAGGTCTCGTCCGGAGCACAGATAACCGGACCTGACCGGCTTTGCAGGGCTCTCTTGTAACATGAGGTCCTGTTCCCTGCCTGAAGATATGAGAGGAACCGGTCCATCTGCTCTTCAAGACCGGCATGATACACCCCGGACACATTCCCGTTTGCATCAAACAGGACAATACGCATGTTCTGATAGCCGGGTTCTGACGTAATCCTGCTACACAGACGGGCAAAAACCTCTTCTCTCATCTCATTCCCATGAATAGTGTCAGATACCTCCCGAAGAACCTGAAATATCCGGGAGAGATGCCGAAGTTTCTGCTGATCCCGGTACTGCCGGTATGCCTTCATGACCTTATCAGACAGTTCTGCATACTGAGATCTGGGCTCTCCTCCCTTCTGTACGTAAAAGGTGGCTCCTGAATTGATTGCCGATACCGCAACACTCTCTCTTCCCCGGCCGGTAAAGAGAATAAACGGAATATCACACCCATGACCTCTGATCGTTTGCAAGAGTTCGATTCCACTCATTTCAGGCATTTCATAGTCTGATATGAAGACATCCACCGGATACTCAGTCAGGTGTTCGAATGCCTCCTGAACTGATGAACATGAAGATACCCGTATATGGCCGGAGCGTTCAAGAAATGCCTTTGTGACCTCCAGAATATGGGCATCATCATCCACATGAAGGACGTGGACTGGAACTAGGGGAGGTGATGAGTGGTGCATCAGTATCACCCAAGTCTCCCGATCTTATCTGCAAGTTCCTGGGCCAGATCCTGCTCTATGAACATGGCTGATGCAAGACCGACCCATTTCGCCAGTTCTGTGCAGTGTTCAGGGCCGATATCCGGGAAATTCAGACCATTGAGATGAAACTTGGTCTGCCTTTCAAGGAGGGTGATTGCTGCAGGGCCGAGATATTCAACTGCAATCTCAAGCACTGCATCAGAGGTTTTGCTCATAAAAATCCCCCATTATTCAGAATCACTCATGCTGGTAGTCCTGGTGCATCAGGATCTTCAGACTGGTTATCATCCGTTTGAATGATGAGGCAAGTTCACCAATCTCGTCATTGCGACGGATGGTGATCGAGACATTCGTATCTCCCCTGCTTATCTTATTAGCCGATTCAATCAGCATGTGAATGTCACGGATCATCGTCCTGGAGAATACAAAGATGATAAGCCCTGCAGAGAGAATACCCAGGATCAGAATTAGATAGATGGTCTGGCCGACAAAGTCCATCCGGGTTTTCACAACCGCTGCATCCATATCCACACCAACGATACCGATAACCTCCCCCCTGGCATTCTTAATCGGTGCATACCCGGCAAGAACAGTTCCCCAGGGCCTTTTTACAAACTCCTTTTCAACAGAGGAACCTGAAAATGCCGACAGCATGGCAGGCGTCGGATTTGACACCGGGTTGCCTATCTTCACGTCCCGTTTCCCGATATTATACCCGCTGTCTATGACATACTCCATCCCGTCGCCCTGTTTTCTCGCGGTGAAAATCTTCACAATCTCATGATCGGCTTGGGACATATGGGCCAGTTGTTCAGCATTCATGAGGTAGAGGATTTCAGCCTCCATACCGGGTTTTAATTTGGCGATCTCATCACCGTTCAGGTCTGCTGCAGTGAGGGAGGCAAGAGCCACCAGCTCCTGCTGAGTTGATTCCTGTATTTTTTCTGTTGATGCACCGACGGTAAACAAAAATGTAAGTCCGGTAATCAGGATTACCAGGATAACAAAACCGGCGGTGAGTTTTGTCATGATTGAGTGCAGCATATCTGCCATAGAATGAATCTCTCCAAAAAGTCCCGAATCACTGACCGAAAGAACCGGACAGGATCAGGATGTATGCACATATGATCATATGCAGGTTCGATAATGATTCGGCATAGAATCTATTGTCAGATATAGTGAGAATAGAGAACTATAGAGATATCATATACCTCCTGATCCACCATATCTCTCTATATTCTCTGTCGGAAACCGGAATAATACCGGGATGACAATGGGTGTCGGGATTTATCATGTCTCATACGATGAACACTCCGGTTCTCCGGATGGCAGGAATCATACTCCTGCTCTGTGCCGTCTTCTGTGCCACTGCCCCGGTAATGGCAGAAGAGACGACGTTAAGTATATCTGGCTCAACAACCGTTCTTCCGATCGCCTCTGCATGTGCAGAAGCATTCATGGATGCTCACCCAGATATTGATGTTCAGGTCAGCGGTGGAGGATCTGGTGCCGGTATCAAGGCAATCGGTGAAGGTGTTGTCAGCCTTGCAATGGCATCCCGTGAACTGAAAGACGAAGAGAAGTCCAAATACCCGAAACTTCAGACCGTTCCAGTCGCGAAGGATGGTATTGCAGTTATTGTAAACCCTGAAAACCCCGTAGAAGCACTTACTCTGAAACAGATCAAGGACATCTACACCGGGACCATCACCGGATGGCAGGATGTTGGCGGAGAGACTGGCAAGATTGAGATCGTCGGTCGTGACAGTGCATCAGGGACCAGAGAGTTCTTCTTTGAGAAAGTCCTCAACAAGGAAGACTTTACCAAGTTCATGCTTGAAAAGAACTCAAACGGTGCAGTCCAGCAGTACGTCTCCCAGACCCCGACCGCCATCGGATATGTCGGTATGGGCTTTGAAGATGGTGTAAAGGTCATTGAGATCACGAGCACCGATGGAAAGAACTCAAAGCCATCAGTTGCAACCGTAAAGTCCGGTGAGTACCCGCTCTCCCGTGAATTATACTTCGTCACCGCCGGTGAACCGGAAGGCCTTGCAAAAGAGTTCCTCGACTTTGTCCTGAGTGCTGAAGGACAGAAGATTGTCGAAGAACAGGGCTTTGTAAGCATCTAAGAGAATCGTTCGAACCGTACAATCCGTTGGAGAGAATAACTCTCTCCATTCCTGTTCTTCTATTCATCATACGGCATTTTCTATCCGGAATCGATATTGCCATCAACGAACCGGATGACACGGTCAAAGTACTCCTCATGCCAGGGTTCATGGGAAACCATCACGATAGTCTGTCCATGCTCCCGGTTCAGACGTTGAAAGAGGTCAAGGACCATTCGTGAAGAGGCAGTATCAAGATTGGCACACGGCTCATCGGCAAATACAATTTCAGGCTCATTCATGAGGGCTCGTGCAATTGCTACCCGTTGCTGCTGACCACCGGAGAGTTCACGTTTCAGATGATGAGCCCGGCCAGAAAGACCAACCTCATCAGCAAGCCTCATAGCCCTATCCATCACCTGATAATAATCCATTCCCAGACCAAACCCCGGCACAGCGATGTTCTCCACTACTGTCAGATCCTCAATGAGAGCATAGTCCTGAAAGACATACCCCATGGTTTCCAGTCGAAATCGGGATCGTTTTTCATTGGAGAGCAGAGAGACATCTGTTCCAGAAATCAGGACCTTTCCTGAGCTTTGGGAGTCAAGAAGTCCGATGAGATGAAGAAATGTGGATTTTCCACTTCCGGATGGCCCCATAACTCCCACAAACTCTCCTTTCTCTATCCGGACCGAAACACCCCGTAATGCATGAACGCTGACATCACCCATCAGGTATGTTTTTCGAAGGTCGCAGGTCTCAATCATCGGTTCACCAGATCCAGAATCTCTTCAGAGGTTGCCTGCCTTGCAGGAATGAAACCGGCTACCAGGGACACGACACCCAGAACTATGAGGGAAGGAAGAAGGACAGTCAGATCAAACACCGGATACACTGCACCGGCTGGAAACTGAAGAGGAAAAGCCCTGAAATATTCACTCAGGCCCGTAAAGAGTGCCACCCCGCAGAGAGCACCAGAGACGTAGATTACAGCAACCTGGACCAGATAGTCCCTGACGATATCCCGCTCAGGAATCCCGATAGCCTTGAGAATGCCAATCTGTCTTCTTTGATGGGTTGTGTTGATATATACCACAATGAAGATGACAATGCTTGCAATAACGAGGGAAAAGACCAGCATGATAGAGTTCAGGAGGGAGAAACTCTTCAGTGCATCGCCAATTATTCCTTCTCCTTTTTCTGTTACCGTCTTGATATCATCATGAATTCCAAACTCCATAAGCCGTATCTTGGTCTGTGGAAGTGTGTCTGCATCAGATGAGCGGATGAGAATGAGAGACGATTTGTCAGTCGCTCCAAGCACTGATTCCAGCTCTTTTCGTGTGATGAATGCTTCATTATCAGCAGAGATGGAGCCAGTCTCAAATATCCCTGCCACGGTCATTTTCCTGACAACACCGTTCTGAAATATTACTTCCAGGGAATCACCGGCATGAACCCCGCCCAGCGATTCCATTTTATCCTTTTTCTCATCATCATGACCGGCAAGTACTGACCCGAGCAGAATCATATTAGTGTCACCATCAGAGAGATACCGACCTTCAGTTATCTTCCCAGAGGTCTTTGTGACACGCTCTTCATCTGACGGGATAATTGCAACAACCCCCCGTGATAGAATCATTTTATCCGATTTCAGCGAAGTGCTGACGATAAAATGTGACGAGGCTGCAGCGATACCAGGAGTCCGCTCGATGGTCCTGACCAGCGTATGAGTATCTGAAAGAACCTGAGTATCATCATCCGGTTCGATAATCAGGTCAGCATACTGGTAATCACTGACCTGCTGATTGTATGCTCCGGTAATTCCTGCGGTAAGGGAGGGCATGAAGACCATCAGTACAAAGGATAATGCCACAATCATAATGGTAAGGAGAAATGTCCCTTTATTCCCTCTTTGTATTGCACGAACGGCCAGATACACCGGAAGATTGACCGTTTTCATACCGAATTCTCCGACTGCCGGCGACGATACACCACGATACCACCACCGATGAGACACAGAATAATAACAAACGGAATGAGCAACGGATTTCCCCGGGATGTAATAGTCAGCGAGAGAGTATCATCCATGACATATTCTACCCCTTCATGCTCCATCCTGACCGTTATCGGGATCTGAAAATCTCCGGCGGGAGCTTCCTGAAGGTAAAATACAGCAGGTCCGTCATTATCCGGTTCAATTTTCCCGACAAAGGCCTCTTTTGTCCCTTTTACCGGGGCATCAATGACTGCCCTGACTCCATTTGCATCCCCGGTCCCCGTGTTCTCAATCCGGACGATGAGAGAGAAGGGCATTCCCTCCGAAATCCGGACCGGATCTGAAGTTACTGCGGCAATGGCAAGATCCGGTTTTCCGGAAATTTTGATCGGTACTTGTTCGGCCTGTGTCAGGATCGTCCCTCCTGCGGTACTGTACCGGAGGGTGCAGGTGAGGAGTGAGATTCCTTCTGGTGTCTTCCGGCTGGTTGAAATCGTAAGAGGGATGCTCACATCCTCATCTGGGCCAAGGCGTGATATATGGGTTACCACCTGACTAGTCACCGAGATTTCAGGGCTTGCCGGACTGATATTCACCATAATTTCAGATGCAGCCGTATCACCGTCATTATGAAGAACAAGAGTCCCCGCTGCGTCATCTCCGGGTATTACCGAGGCAGGAATCTGTTTTGTAATCTGCAGGGCAGGATTCTTCTGTACCAGGCTGTCATCATTGACATTCACCGGTATCGGATATTTCAGGCTCCTTCCTCCTTCGGTTGCGATATGGAGCTCTGGAAAGTAGATTCCGGATTGATGCGGAGCCTGCACCAGGAATGTCAGG
Organism: Methanospirillum hungatei; assembly: GCF_020216685.1. Lineage (GTDB taxonomy): Archaea > Halobacteriota > Methanomicrobia > Methanomicrobiales > Methanospirillaceae > Methanospirillum > Methanospirillum hungatei_B. The sequence continues at coordinate 9,438 of NZ_JAIWNS010000032.1, forward strand.
GGTACTGACTGCCCCGGACCAACCTCTCCGACCCGGCGGTAATCCCCTGACTCCACACGAAGTCCATTCCCAAAGAGAGAGACATCTGAGAGGTAGACATTGATATCCCTCGTCTCAGTTACCGACTGGCCCGTTGTCTGATCCCCACCGGTTTTTATTACCGATGCACCTTTTGCCGTGTTTGATACCTGGACGGTAATGAGAGCAGAGCCTCCGGGCATGATCACGTCAGGTCTGACCTCATACGAGGAGATTACAATGGTCGGTTCACTTGCAGTCACAATTCCAGTAAGTCCTATCCCCGCCAGAATGATAAGGAAAGAGATGAGAATGCAGACTATTCGGTACTGAGTTGTTTCTTTTTTTATCCGGCATGAAAGGAGAGATGCAGGACATGCTGACACTTGCGTCATTTATTATAACATAAATGTCAGTATTCTGACATAAATGTTACTGACATGCGTGTCATTATATTATCACACAACCAACATTTCTCCCATGCCTCGGGTAGTCCCGGAATACAAAGAAGAAGCAAAGAAACGAATACTGGAGGTTGCCACCCG
>NZ_JAIWNS010000033.1 GCF_020216685.1 Methanospirillum hungatei
GATAGTTTTTGAAAAAGGGTACCAGCATGTGCGGATGGATGACATTGCGAGGGAAGCAGGAATTTCCCGACCAACCCTCTACCTCTATTATAAAAACAAAGAAGCCCTGTTTCTTGAGATCATCAAATCCATCATCGCCGATGTCAGTTCTATGGCGCAAAAGACCATCCAATCCGGTGAGATCCAGTCCTTTGGAGATTTTTTCGCAGAGGCCAATAACCGGTACAGGGACCAGTTTGCGATTGTCTTTGAAGTAATGGCAGGACTCCCAAAAAAACACCTGATTATTTCAGAGATTTCCCGGCTTCATGATGAGATGATACATCAGATCGCAATGTACCTTTCGATGCGGTTTCCTGACCGGCCAGTGAAATCTGACCCGGAGATTATGGCGAACGCCATGCTTGCCCTGTTTATTGGTCTGCAGATAAGGCAAAGACTCGGTCTTGATCCGAAAACGGCAGCACAGGTATGGGAAACGGTGATATCAGCTCCGTTTCAAATTAACAGCAAAATACATACTCTATAGTCCTAAAAACAGTTTGACCCTATATTGAGATGAAAAGGAGATTATATGAAAAAACTGGGGATTTATTTTATCTTTTTCTCAAGTTTCTTGAGTTTTTTCTTGGCAGAGTCACTCCCCGCTGCGGCCTGCTTTGCGAGATCTTCTGCCTTTGCCTTCTTCTCTCTGTTCAGCTTTACCAGTTGTTTTTTACTTGTTGGCATGTAACTCGTTGCTCCTAGGGGGTTCTATTTGCTTTTTTCCTTTAAACATATGCCTGTCCCGATAACCCAATATGAACCGACATATCCTTTTGGAGCCACGAAATTACCAACAATCAGCCCAATCACAGATATATCCGGCTCTTCTTTTTGTTCATCTCCTCTTTGGTGATATGCTCTCCTTTCAGTTTAAACTCCCAGCTTGGAGACATATCATTTATCCTAAGCACTCCTTCAGGGCACCGAAGCACACATCCAAGACAGGCAATACACCGGGACAGGTCAGTCTCCCCCGTCGTTGCATTTATGGCTCCGGTCAGACAGAACTCCTCACCCTCCCGGCACATACAGCAATCCGCCCCGTTCCGTGTTGGCACCTGTGTAAGAATCCTGAACCGGAACCCCTCTATCTGGTCAAGTAATTTTTCCGGATGACAGGTCTTTTCCAGCTCGCCAACCAGATTGGTATCCTTTCCGGAGAATCGGGCATAGATTATCTCGGCATACTCCCGTGCGACTGCAAAATCGGATTCATCCGGACGACCCTCCATCGCCTTCCAGCCACCGATGTAGAAGGTATGAAATGCGAGAAACTCAGCGGATGATACGACTGAAAACCCCTGTTGCTGAAGGAGCTGACAGGGGGTATAATGTGCCGGGTGAATCTGAAATCCGCCGTAGGTGAGGAATATTGCACATTTTTTCCCATCTCCGGAAAGATTGGGGATCCATTCTCGAACCACCCGGGGGATTCGCCAGGAGTGAACCGGTGATCCAAGTATCAGGGCATCATATGGTGTGCAGTCAAAACCCTTCTCCCGTGCACCATGGGGAGTAATATCAATCATATCCACATTGCACCCGAGATCTTCCAGGCGGTTCAGTGATTGCTGTATGTGCCACCGCCATGATCAGCGAAGGGGTCATGGAGATAAAAAACATCGCGATAAGAGAGGACTGGCAAAATAAAGGGGTCGGATACCGGTTCTTATTGGATATCATAGATTAGGCCAGGGAACAGGGATGTTCAGAACTCATCATCTGCACCGCTGATTGTGCAAAGAAGCAGTTATACCTCTATCAGAAGGTGGGGTTTCGTATATCTGAAATTGTTCAGGATTATTATCGGAATCACTATCCAGATCCCATTATTGAAAATGGAATAGAACTAAAAGATATGGTTATTCTGAAAATGTATCTTTGACCGAAGGTGGATGAGATCAAACTTATTTCATGACTCATAATTTAAAGGAATTTTTAGAGGTTTCCTCTCAATTGTTGGATCAAATCTAAAAATATATTTCATCTGGATAGTAATATTAATCATAGACAGGATAGGAATGTGTAGGAAATATTGTTGAATAATATAGTAAAGAAAGGATAAATATCTAATTAAATTATGAATCAAGTAAATATTACACTCAATGATACCTATCCAGGACAATTACTTCCTCCGTCAATAAAAGAGGCAATCATTCGATTCGCTTGTAAAATTAAAGATGAATTTCCAGAAAAAATCGTCCAAATTATCTTATACGGCTCGTATGCCAGAGGAGATTTTCATCAGGGTTCTGATGTCGACATACTGGTTTTAACTACTGATGACTCTTGGAATATAAAAAAGCGAATAATGGCCATTGGGTTTGATATGTATCCAGATATGGGAATTATTGTCTCTGCGAAAGTAATGACAGATGAACAATTCAGGATGATGAAAGATTTTTTATTCATCCGGCAAGTGTCAAAGGACGGAATTGCAGTTGTCTGACAATAAAGAAATCACCCTCCTTTTTCATAAATCATATGAAAAACTCTCTGTGGCTGAAGAACTGCATAAAAATGGCCATTATGAAGATGCTGTCTCCCGGAGCTATTATGCCTTGTATTATGCAGCCAAAGCTCTGCTCTCTTCAAAAGGAATTATTACAAAAACCCACAAAGGACTCATTACTCAAATCAGTGACCATTATGTGAACACTGGCCTTATGGATCATCAGATTTGGCATACTCTGGCCTATGCCGAATCCTTAAGAGAATCGGCAGATTATGGCACTGGAGAGCAGATAACCGAGGAAATATCACTGGACGTTATTGAAGAGAGCAAAAAATTCATTCAGATATGCGAAATTCTTGTTTCACGACAAAAATAGGGTTTAACAATTGGTTCAGGATCCCAGACAAAATATGGGATGGATATCAACAATACACTATTACCTCCCTTTCCCCCTCCTCTCCCCTACCATCCTGACCCCTCTCCACAAGCCGGACAGGATTTACCGCTTCGGTCGGCATCCGGCCACCAAACCCCCGGGGTCCCTTGTACACTCCGTCGGGAGAGAGATCCCGATCATATTCTTTGAGCCAGTAAAACTGATGGTGGTATAAATACACCCCTTTCGTGTTTGAATCCCTCCGCTCCACCAGTTCATACCCGATGAGTTTTCCAAACTGCTGAAATTTATTTCCTATAGTTTTTACCGGAAACCGGGAAGAGAGGCTGATATAAAGTGTTTTTCGGACATACGAATAATTCAGTGGATTATCAAGCCAGGTAATCATAATGATTTCTCCTTTTCATACAGATATTTCAATTCATTTAGATGGTTCTGACAGACCTGGTTATACGGCCGGTCCGGAATCTGGTACATCACAGATGTACGGGTAGAAGCAGTGCATCCCTTACACCTGCAGTATAATTCTGTCCGGTCATCATCAGGAATAGGAATATAGGCATCGACCGGAAGATCCTGACTCATACCATGATATGCGGCAAATTCCTGAAAGGTAGGAAACTCTGAAAGGCATGGCGATGTGGTTTCGTGAGCAGGCTGCATAAGATCATCTCCAGACTTACAGGATCTCTTTGCATCATTACCAGTCGGTTTCATAAACGATTCAATACCGGTAATCTCTGACTGGAGGACCTGATATTCAGAGCCTCTCAGGCATTCCGGACAATCGGGGATCGCTCCACCAGACTCATCATAATAATACCGTTGCATAATCTCCAGCCATTTCCGTCTGGTTGGAATCTCCATTGCCCGGATATTTTTTATCCCATGTGCAGTCTGAACCCGTTTCTGTCTGCTCACCATACCAATGCCTCCAAGAGCCCGGGAGACACTTTTTGAACTACACTTTAAACCTTCGGTTATCATTTTGGAGGTAACCGCCTGAATGCGTCCTTGATAGTAATATTTACCAAATTCTGGATCGCTCATCAGGATTTCATCTCCCAATGCCAGGGAAAGAACATAATTGAACATAATACCTTCATACGATTCAGCCCGTGTCCGCTTGATCTCCTGCTGCCGGTTATTGAGGTACCGTAAAAACCGCTCCTGCCCGTCAGGAAAGAGAGTCAGAATAATAGAGAGAGGTCGTGCCATCTGTTTTAACCGTCCTTCAATCCCTTTTCCGATACAGGAGAGCATGCATTCTTCTGAAACACGGGGCCAGTGCTCAAGGACAAACCTTGCAATAAGAGCCCTGATTTCTGCTACCTCCTCTGCATACGAGGATGGAAGTTCAGGTGGAATATCCTCCCGTGTCGTCTCATCCGGAGAGAAGGAAAGACACCGACCCTCGGTTGCTGAATCCTGGAACGGCTGCCTCATGGCGATGAGTTTGGGACCAAACGGATCAAAGAGATGAACCTGCGAAATGTCGTTTTTATCGGTCAGGATGAAGAAATTATCCTTCTCAAATCCGAGATTGAGGTACTTGATAAGAGACGACGACTGATCACCTTTCAGATCTGATTCATCGATAAGGAGTGTTCCCATCCATTTCTCTTTAAACCGCATGATACCGGAGATTGAAGACGCTCCTGATGCCCGGATAGGATAGAAACAGAGGTCAGAGATGACTTTTAAAAACCGACTCTTTCCTTTCCCGGTATCACCAAGGAACCGGAGATAGGGCGTGGTGCTGCACTTTGAATAATACCAGGTATACAGGATGTAGTAGACAAATAACTCATAATCATGCTCTTCAGCATCCAGGTATCTGAACAGGTGATTCCTGATTCGGGTATATAATGCTCCGGGTGGCAGAAGTTCTGCCTTTTCCAAAAGATCAGTCCGTGGAATTCCGACAATATAGGTGGTCGTGCCCCGATCCTGATGAACGGGAAGCTCCGGAGGGACCGTGACTATACCGGACGGATCGGTCTCTTCGCTCGAAAATACCACCTTGCCGTCCTGCAGGTGAGCATATGAATACCGGACATCCGGACTGATACAGGTAAGATAGAGGGCCCCGTCTTTCTCAAAAAACGGAATATGCCTGATTATCTCCTCTTCATCCGTGGAATCAAACATTTTCACAGTTTTGATATAGGAATATGCCAGATCCTTGATCTCCGAAAGAGCCTCATAATCCAGTTGCTGATACTCTTTCAGCTTCTTATTCCGCTTCTGCAGGGTTTTCATAACAGCATCGGAGGGTTTCCGGTTAGAGATCAGGTAGACGGCAATATCCCAGAATTCCTGTCTTATATCTCCTTCTTCAGAGGGATCCGTGGGAAAGAGGTATGCACCGGATTCTTTCACCTTTGAATAGGACCGGTCTTTTGCCATACCTAATGCTCTTCTCATCGTATCAGTAAACGGCGAGTGGATTGTCATCACTTCGGTCATGATCTCCTCCGTGATCTCTTCCATGCAATCCGTTCTAAAAACCTGACTTCAGGCTTTTCCCGATTCAGCACCTCCAGATGTTGTTTCATCACAGCCGAATCATATGTCCCACCACAGGGCATGATTCCTCGGCATATGGCATCCCAACCGGCTGCATCATACCCGGCAGCACACCGGAAACAGTAGACAACGCCTTTTTTGGGGTTCATAGCCACATTTCCTCCTGGTGACGTGCTCCCATGAACCGGGTGTACTCCCCGGATCTCGCTTCCCGCTATCCTGGCATCCCGTGGGAGGGTATCCATGACGGAGAGACCATACCGCTCGGTAATTGTCTTTCCTCTGCTCTGTACAGGGGCACGATAGTCCGGTTCAGGGATCGAATCAGCGATGGCCGGGCATATAATTCTGGTGATTTCCTCAATTTCTGACCATCTAACGGTCATTATGGACGCATCTGGATCATATATTTCATACCGGTTCCCATTCGGATGCAAAGAGAGAGGCCCGATACACTGGCCACCGGTTTTCTCTAACCCGGCCGGGAAGAAGAGTTCAACGATGGTCTGGTCCCTATCGCTTCGGATGGGGAGTTTATGCCCCCGGTAGTGGTCCGGTATATCCGGACAGGAGATGATTGCCCGGTATTTACGCCGGTCAGGCCATGCTGAATACCGGAATGTCTCTCTGACCAGATCCTTCCCGCCTGCTCCATGAAAGGTATCGGCATCATCCACGTCAAGGGAGAGGAGATCGGAACAGGGAGCAGGATAATACCCATAATTCCCGCCATGTAGCAGATGGACGGCCAGAATGGGATCATCATGACGTCTTCCCTGTGATACCAGGTTCCAGCCCTTATACGTCGGGCCCTTCTCCCCGGCCGGGACCATGACATAGAGCAGGTCTTCACGCTGCATCTGCCAGGGTATGCAGGATCCATGGGGTACAGAGGTTGTTGTGTTACTCATTGAGTCCCCCTCTGATCCTCAAAGCATCATGGATGTTATAGATCCAGTTGAAAGATGGTTCGTCACTCGTTTTTTAATAATGCCTAGATTTTTCATTTTTTCTCAATCCTGTCGTTATTGGCGTTTTACCGTACCGACTGTCGTGAAAAAGAACACCTGTGTGCTCATTTCTCTCTATTCTCGTTATTCGTGCTTCCATATAAGTCTTAGTATTATAATACCATGTATTAATTCATAGAAATATATTCATAGTAATAATTTCATATACATAGGTCATGACTGAAGGGAGAACGCGAGGCCAGAAGAATAATCCGGGAGTTACGAAACGGAAAATTATTGAGATTATCTTAAAGCAGTCTGAACCTACCCCAGAACCGGTGATTCGGGACAGTATTGCGAGCGATCTTGGGATAAAGGAACCAAAGAGTACTAAAATACAACTCGCCGCTGCAAAGGAAGAAGGGATTCTCCTGAAAGATACAAAAAGCGGCGTGAATTACTGGGATATTGATTTTACATCCGAGGCTCTTCTTGGATATGTTATTGACATCATCACCCTGATGCCGGAGGAGGATCGGGTCCCGTTCTTCTCTTCTTTATATGTTCAGGACCTGGTACTGAAAATGGCCGGTTTTATGGCACGGACAAACCGCCAGGGGGAACAATCCGGGTATAGAGGCACTCAAATCTCTGAATACTGGGGGTTTTTACAGAGTGAGCCGATTCATGAGACTCTGGATGAAGAACTTCCTCAGGACGTTTGGAAAGCCGTTCAATTTTACCGATGGGTTGTAACCCATTCTCCTTCTTTCTTCCTTTATCAGTTTCAGGATGCGGCTCGTATCAGCCCATACCTTGAATTGATCCTGGGATCACAGATGCTCAAAACCGAATGGAAGGATTATGATTTTCTTTATTTTGTCGGGACCATGGGGCTTATTATTGATTACAGCCGGTCAGATGAGAGATACCATGATGAGATTGCTGCATTCCTGGCCAAGAATTCTATCGACATCTTCAATCATACATCCTTAAAATATCCGGACCGGTTATTCTTGAATATGATACGGGCACATGAGATGATGCAGGAGAGGCACCCGGTCTGTTCGGGTGAGACCATAACACAGAAGTCATTTCGTCTGGATCCTCAAATATTTCGTAAATTTCAGGGTTTTTAGGAAATGGAGGAATTGTAACAGTTGTAACAGTTGTAGCAGCTCTATGGAAAAGAGACCTTCTAAATTTTTATTATTGACGTGTATGTATTCTCATATGGATGAAAAACCTCTCACTATTGGCGAAGATCTCATAAGCAAGATTTAAGAAGCCGGTACCTCGCATATATTTGGTGTTCCGGGAGATGTAAAAAAGTATTCGTTGATAATTGAGGATGTACCAGATGCAGATATTACGAAAGTACCTTATTCTGCGTCAAGAGAATGACACTATGAATCCTGTAAAATTTTTATCCTTTTTTTGGGCTCTTTCTCCTCCTCAATCTCCCATGACTCTGTGCTCCAGAGGAGGGGCCGGTTTTGTCGCATATGTTCAGAGTGGAAGTACGACAATCATAGAAGATCATGATGGGACTCTGGAACTTACCGTTCATGACATTATTCCCATTTTTACCTGGCATCGGGAAAAGAGCTTTTTTTCCTATTGAAGGGCTATCGGGGGTATCGTATCCTCTGAATGCTACGGGGCTATTTTCCGGCTCAGATACTGATTCTGGAGGGTTTTTTGTAATTTCTAACCTCTCACTCGCTGAAGAGAATACGAATTTTTTACAGCACATGTACCGCCACATGAATTTTATGAAGGTGACGTATTGAGAACGTGTATAGGTAACAGAATACTGTGAGTTTTTCAAATGGAGAACGATATCATGATTGCAGGATATATCCTGAAGGGCCCCTCATCCCTCCGCAGAATACTCAAAGCATGAGTTATGATTTAGATATTGCATTGTACAATACTATTTGAATGGTGGGGCGAGGCCCTGTAAATTGACATGGCAGAAATTTAATCCGAACTGATTTCCATCTCTATCGTTTTTTCAGATATGGGCGAGGACTAGTAATAACATGAATGCTTATGAATTTATAAAAAACGGAAATACTTTTAATTTTATATCAAGCCCGAATCCGCGGATTTTTGGACACATGCCACGTATTCAGCAACCAGATAATAATTATTCAGGTCATCTTCGTCAAGACCACGAAATACGAATAGCTCATCCCAGAGCTGACTGCTCCCCTCGACCATGAAATATCCGGATTCAAGTTCAAAACCAACAATGATATCACATCCCTTGAATATCTCATCCTGATTTTCATAGAGCCTTTTTTCGGTTCCGGTATTTTTTATCTGGAAGACCTGTAGCAGGGGGATTTTGTCTGAAGGAATCTTGTGAGCGTAATACTCGTTCAAAGTTACATTATCATAGACGATCCGGAGTAGGTTTTGTTCGGTTCGTTCTATAACCGGATAGTTCTCCTTCAGGTATACAATGACGTCTTGTATGGGTTTGTTGTTGGGTTTGAGTTTAGGCCTGTAGGTGTCATAGGTTTCCCTCCAGTTTCGAACCATTTCCGGGGTTGGTTCCTGCATGAGCATAATTAGGTGAAAGATATCTCACTCATGAATAATCAATGAATCCTATATTCTTGCCGAGTCATATCGATGAAGGGGGAGCAATCCCAAAATCGTGAATTATTGCCCTTCTTTTTCAACCATCTCCCCTACTCGTAGAACTTTTCCAGGCTGCTTAAAGCATTCAATGGCATCCAACATATCCAATATACGAGTAATTAAGTTTTTTTGACACTGTCTTCTACGGTTATTTTTCTCCTCTTTCTTCTTTCAATTTATTGATCTTTTCTTTCAGTATAAACTCTAATTTCGCCCTGATTTTTGCATTCTGTTCATATTCATAGGTAACTAAATCCTCGTCCTTTCTTCGTACCTGTTCATACACATCTGTATATGATTTCTTTAGATATTGCTGAATGTCGACACCTTTCTCTCTTGGAATTAAATCCTGTAATGTTTTAAGTTGATATCGCTCAGTCGCTGTGAATTTTTTCTCCATCCGATTCCATACGGTATCACATGCTTCCTCATAAGGCACTCCTTGCAGCTCTAATTTTTTCACTTCTTCCAAGAATTCCTTACCTTTTGTACTGATAAGAGTATTCGTACCCATTACATCGTCACGAATTGCTTTTGCTACTTTTTCGGGGAAATCGAGGGGACTGCTTGGAATCCTTAATATATTTGTGCCAATCTCTTTTATGGTATCAATAAGAAGTTCAGATAATTTTTCATCGTCATATGTGCCTATTGAATCGATATCAATATCCGGATATTCCGTTTCATAAATGTCAATATGCCTATTTATCTGATCCTGAATTTGTCCAGCCAATTCTGGATCATCCTTGAGCACAGATATTATATCTTCACTTGATGCATCAATATTCCATTCCTGCTTGATAAAGGAAGCCTGATTATCTAAATCAGGTGTTTCTTTTTGCTTTTTTTCTCCGATCTCGTCAATTTTTTCTTTATCTGAAGAGGTCTTTTCTTCCGAAGATTCCTCTGATGTATCTTTTGTTATCACACCAGTCAGAGCTCCGGCAAGGTCCAGAGAAGAACTACTGATTA
>NZ_JAIWNS010000034.1 GCF_020216685.1 Methanospirillum hungatei
AGGGGTTTTGATCTTCGATTGTGTTTTCTTCTTTCTCATTCTCATCATTTGGATTCAGCAATATCTCAAGAGAAGTATCTTCATCTTCTTTTGCCGGGGTGTCTGAATGTTCCATCACATTTCCTTCTTGCAAAGGTGTGTCCCCGAATTCATCGCCATTATCAGTGCTTTGTGGTGTTGAGTCATACGTATCATCGATTGAACTCATAACCGTGTCAAGAGCATCATCCTCTCCTTGAGTATTTGTGCTATCTACCATCTCCTGTTGTTCTTCATCAGCAGTATTACGTCCCAAATTTTTCATTATCTCGTTCCATCGTTCATGTAATTCCTCATCAGAATATTGTGTCTCTGTGGTTACGTACCCAAAGTCATTGAGATAAAAAACAGTCTTGGTTTTGGGATCATACAATTGATTTGCCTCTTCATCAATGGTAATCTCATCAGATGCTTTTGATTCATTCACATGAGCATCTGGAATTTCTGTCTGTTTTGGGGTACTTATTAATGGAGGGTATTTTTTATTGTCAGTGTCATGATCACATACCCCATTCCCATCAAGGTCAATGTAATCCTTACAGATATATGGTGAATTCTGAAAACAGGTTGCTGCTAAAGTGGGAACACCCGCCAGAGAACATAGGATGAGAGTTATACAGATGAGTGCGAGAAAGGAACCGGAGTTGTGAAAAGATGAATATGGATCCATGTTGTGAATTCGTACATATCACACATAAGGCTAACGATCACTCATTGTTCATTCCCTTATAATTATATATCATCTTTTATAATTTCGATCAGATCTGAAGTAACTTTTTTATATTACAAAACAAGATAGAGCGGTATGAAAGGACTCATATTATTGCTTATGATGATAGCGCTTTGTATACCGATTATGACGGCGGAAGAGCAGGAATGGACCCCTTTTCGAGCTGATTCAAGGATTGAGATAAACTTCCCGTCACACTGGAACTAGCAGGAGATTCAGACAGGCTACAAAGGGATGAAAGCGTATTTGATGACAGATAAAAAAACACCAGGGTTGTATTCACTCGTGATGGTTGCAGACAATCCCATCTATCAGATTCCTGACAAGGATGTCCTGAATGAACTGCTCTATTCTTTAATGAATGATTATCCTGATTACGTTCAGCAAGGGGAGACAAAGTTTGGTTCTGATGATAAACGTCCGTATTTCTCACTCTCTCAATGGGTGAATGATTCAACAGGAGAAAGGCTTACTCTCATTGTTGCAGGATCAAAAAAGTCTGTTGTCTATCTCTGGATGGTATATCCATCTGAGATCATGGAGAAGGTATATCAATCACTCATGAATGATATGGCTACATCGTTAAAAATATTTTAAATTTATTTTATGACATATTTTCTTCGATTCGTTCGATTTAGTGGATCAATCTCTCTTTTTTTGTGTCCTCTCTGCAGGTATGTGAATGCCATACCGGTGTCGTGGGGGAGGAGATCATAAAACCCGGTGATAGGAGGGGTGTACCGGTTTTTTTATATGTATGAAATGGTTAGATTGTGGCCTTCCTATCATGCATTGCGGAATACTTACTATACAAAACAATTTACAGATATTGAGGAATTATAAGCGATAACCTGATGAGTTACCATTGCATATGCTATGTACGAAGGAACAGAGATGTTAAGGGCATATAAGGCAGTAATAAGAAATAATTATGTTGAATGGGATAATGACATTCATGAAATAATAAACTCAGACAATCCTGTTTCAGTGTATATTACTATTATAGATGAACCCAAACCAGAAACGAATGTCGAAAGAGGCAAATGTATGGTTTCAGCTTTGAATACGTTAGTTAAAATAAAAGCATTTAGCGACGTTGATGATCCAGTTGAGTTCATACGAGAGATGAGGCAGGAGAGAGAGTTACCAGGAAGACAAGATGCTGATTGATAGGAATATAATCATTTATGCCATGCATCCCGATAATGAAATTATCCGAAAATTAATTGAGAAAAATTCACCATATGTATCAGTAGTCAGTTATGTCTAGGCTATCGGAAATCATGAATCCAAATTGAAATTTGAAAAAAATTAAGAATTTTAATTTTTGGGAAGAAGGATTCCACCATTTACCAGAGAATAGGTCTTCCCTTCAAGAGCACTACATTCTTCATTATCCGGATTATAAGTCACAGTATATCCATTGCCAATGATATTTGTGATGATGTTTCCAGAAATCCCATCTGGATCGGTCAGGCCGGTTATAGTTGAATCACCAGTAAGGGACCAGGTCGAAGTAGCATCCAGTTCAAGATCTGCTGTGTGAATCTCTCCGGTCAATTCGGTATTATTTAAGAGTTTTATGGCAATTGAACTGATTTCATCAGTATAGAACGAACCATTCAGGATTTCGTTATATGCTGTAAAGGTTACTTTTCCTCCATTTTCACCAGTTTTTCCCCATCGGGAAGTTGCTGAGGCGTTTACCAGGACACCTGATCCAGCATTTATTTTCACTCCATTTAAGGTAATCAAGGCATCAGTATTTGTGACAAAGAAGAGGGACCCATCACGATTGTTCAGGGTTCCTCCCTCCATGGTGAAAATTCCTTTCCCAACTTCTGCATCCCCCGAGAAACTCTGATAAATCATGACCCCGGGAGTATTCTTATCTCCTCCGGTTACCGTGCTATTCGTAAGAAAGATTGAATTAGATCCCTCAATGACTGCTGCCTCAGTTCCCTCGGATAGAATATTTAGATCATTGACAGTTATCTTTCCCGTTGAATAAATACCAGGAGATCCATCACCAGATGAATAAACAGAACCGCCCTTCACCGTTACTGTTCCAGAACCGCGATCAGTAGCAATTGGAGCTCCGTGTGGTCCTGTAGTGGTAATTGATACATTCTCAAGGTTAAGAACGGCGCCAAGAGTTGCCATAACTCCATGACCACCATTTCCAGAGGCTGTTATTGTTACATCTTTTAGTGAGATTGAGGTCCCTTCTCCTGTAGGAATTGCTCCATTAGCACCAGATCCGGTTGTAGATATTGTTCCTCCTTCAATTACGACAGTACTTCCGTTATTTGCGAGTACCGCTCCATTCAAACCAAAAAAGCTGCTTGCATCATTGGACGATGTATTTCCGGAAGTTGAGATTACAGGATTTTTAAGGGTTAAGGTTCCGCCATTTGTAACATAAACAGCGGAAACATCATCCATATCAGAAAGATAGGTTTCATTGGATTCGTTAGCGATATCTCCATCAATGGTATATTTTCCACTCAGTGTGTATGATAAATCAGAATTACCACTAAGCGGAGCACTCCCAGGTGGAATATCGCCATGTGGGAACTGTATTTCAGGGTCAGGGATCATTTCAGGAGCAGGTATTGGATCTGCCAGACTATTCATACCGATAAGTGAAATACACACCAGAATCATCACAATTTTACAATATTGGCTCATTTTTACCATCTCTGCATTTTAACTAATTTTTGACTCATATTGGAAGATAATACCATACCAGATATTCCTGGAGGTATTTCTGATACCTTTGGATTAGGGACTTGACTAATATATAAAAAAAGGGGAACCTGATTGGAGGATATTTATCCTTTTAGGTTCAGGAAAGGTGAACCAATGGATCTTCATTGAGAATAACGAAAAATGATCCCATTCAGAACCCTGAGAATAGCTAAGAACCCCCTTACAACAAATTGGGGTTTATAAATACTTTATAAACTAGCGATCATAAAAGGGGGGTTTTTAGCTATCCTCCCCTGCAATTTTTTTGTGCAGGTCTCTTTTTCATAGTCCTGCTACACCTGTTACAACTGTTACATGGGCGTTAAATTTGAAAAAAATGCCTCAATGCAAGCATAATGCTGAAAGGCAATAATTTCATTGATTCCTGATATATACCATGGAAAGGCAGGTCTTTTATATAATGAATTGTGGAGACAGTGACTCCACAATTATACTTCAAAGGATACATCTCATCATACAGCGAATTTTAAGCCATTCGGAAGCACAAATCTGAAAAGATAAAAAGGATATATTTTTATGTGTTTAATTGATCATACTTCATAAATGTCACTATGAAGACCAGAACGGGTTCTGGAAATTTCATGTATCAATAAAAACATTTTTCTATGTCTATCATTATAGAACGTATATCGTACAATCAGAATCCCATGTACGTTTTCACTCGCACTATATTCTCTGCAATGCAGATACCATGACCGTGAACCAGAATCCTGAACAGATAGCAAGGGACACTATCGACCGGAAATTGATCGAATCCGGGTTCGCGATTCAGGATAGAAAACATATCGACTGGAGGGCATCTCCCGGTATTGCGGTCAAAGAGTATCCGATTGATGTGGGTCCTGCTGATTATGTTCTGTTTGTGGACCTTGGTACCTGTCGGGGTTATTGAGGCAGTATAAGAATTAAAAGGGACCATCAGAGTAAATTGGATTTAAACAGAATTCTAAGGGGATTACAGAGTATACCATGCCACAACTTGAACTCATTGAAGCAATTGAGAAACGCCTCTGGAAATCGGCAGATAATCTTCGTGCAAACTCCAACTTTGCCAGTAATGAGTACTTCCTTCCCGTAATGGGACTGATCTTCCTTCGTCATGCGTATAGCCGGTATCTTATGGTGAAGGATGAGATTGAGAAGACCCTTCCAAAGCGAGGCGGAAAAACCCGTGCTCTCACGAAGGAGGATTTCTCCCAGAAGAGTGCCATATATCTCCGTCCTGAAGCCCAGTATGATTACCTGGTATCTCTTCCGGATAGCAGTGACCGTGCGGGTGCAATCATCGCGGCGATGGAGTCGATAGAGGAGGATTATGATCTTGAGGGTGTTCTGCCAAAGGAAGAATACCGTGCTCTTGAGAATGATGTCCTAAAACAGATACTTCAGATCTTAAACCCGGACGAACTAAAGCAGGCATCCGGGGATGTATTCGGCAGGATATATGAGTACTTCCTTACCCAGTTTGCTGACCTCAAAGCCCACGATAACGGAGAGTTTTTCACCCCGGTATCTCTGGTATCACTCATTGCGAATGTCATAGAACCGAAGGAAGGTATTGTTCTTGATCCGGCCTGTGGTTCAGGTGGTATGTTTGTCCAGAGTGCTCATTTTGTAGAACGGATGAATCAGAGTCCGACTGAACATCTTACCTTTAAAGGGATGGAGAAGAATGCCACCACCATCCGGCTTGCAAAAATGAACCTGACCGTGCATGGTCTGGAAGGGGATATCATGAAGGCAATCACCTATTATCAGGATCCTCATGAACTCTTTCAGAAAGCGGATTATGTGATGGCAAATCCTCCGTTCAATGTTGACGAAGTGGATGCTGACAAGGTAAAGAACGACCCCCGCCTTCCGTTTGGTCTTCCCGGAGTGAATAATCAGGATAAGGTCTCGAACGGGAACTATCTCTGGATCAGTTACTTTTACAGTTACCTGAATGAGAAGGGCCGGGCCGGGTTTGTAATGTCTTCCCAGGCATCAAGTGCCGGACGGGACGAGGCAAAAGTCAGGCAGAAACTTGTGGAGACCGGAGCGGTTGAAATCATGGTCTCTATCCGGTCAAACTTCTTTTACACCCGGACGGTTCCGTGTGAACTCTGGTTTTTAAACAAGGCCAAGCCAGAAAAGATGAAGGATTTTGTCCTGATGATCGATGCCCGGAATATCTTCCGGAAGGTAACACGGAAGATCTATGATTTCAGTCCTGAACAGGAACAGAATATTCTTGCGATTGTATGGCTGTACCGAGGTGAGATAGTGCGATACCTGCAGCTGGTATCCCGGTACTGTGAGACGATGCTGAAAGAGGCGGAGTCGTCGGTCAATTCAGGAGATGAAAACCTTCTCTATCAGTTCTGCCAGAAGATGACCTTGTTTTTGGACTCCGCCCGGCCCTATATCATCAGACTTTCTGGGGATCATGCAGCGAAAGAGATCTTCTCCGAGCTTGAAGGAGAGAACGCCCAGCTATCTAAAGAGATTACCGGATTTGCGAAGGCTACATCTCATGAACTGAAACTCTGGGAGAAGCAGGATACCTCAAACGGAGGACTTCAAAAAGCAGTTGACCGGCTCTCTTCTCTTTCCAACGCGAGTCATGCACTGGTGACCCAGGTAGATCTGATATCGAAACTTGCAAACCGGCTTATTGAGACGTGTGAGAAGGATGGTCAGGCAAAGGAGTCTAATCTCTGGTCAGGTCGGGATTTAAACCGTATTCTCAAAGATGCTGAAGGTATCAGGGAGGATCTGGTTTTCGATCTCAAACAGGTCAGATACTTTTGGAAACAGGCTCACTGGCTGGTTGAGCGGTTCCCGGACGGGACATACCGGGATGTGGAGGGCCTGGTAAAATGCGTCTCCCGGTCAGAGATTAAAGCAAATGACTGGAGCCTTACTCCGGGGAGGTATGTGGGTGTTGCTCCGGAAGAGGTGGATGAGGAGTTTGACTTTGAAGAGGCTCTCCGGGATATTCATATCGAACTGGAGGGCCTGAATGCAGAGGCAGCAGAGCTTGCCAGGATAATTCAGAAAAATTTTAAGGAACTTGGGATATGACCGTGGTTCTGACCGACGAAGAGATAAAATCTCTTATCTGGGAAGAGAAAAGAATCCCACCGGACTTTTTCCAGACTATTCATCTTGTCAGAAAGGGCGGCCACAGGGAAGGGAAAAAGGATCTCTTCGGGAGTCAGGGCAACCATTTTCGCGTGATTGTTCGTCAGGGGTGCTTTAATCAGCTTGACTTTTCCATTGGTCTTTTATATTTTCCAAAAAATTCTAACAAAGCGTTTATCCTGAAGAGATATAATGGAAAGAGTCATCAGCATACAAATAAGATTGAAAAAGAAACATTCTATGATTTCCACATTCACACCGCCTCTGAACGATACCAGGAAGATGGGATAGACTGTGAAGATGGATATGCAATCGTCTCCGACCGATATTGTGAGATTACCGGAGCAATGCGATGCATGGAAGAGGATTGTGGATTTGTTATACAGACAGATAATGTAACTCTTGATGTATTCGGGGTGAATAATGACGAGTGATGTAATTCTCCAGTCTTTCAGGCAGACCGTCTGCCATGATCTGACTCTTGTACCTGAAGGGATTGAGCGGTACCGGATTTTTTCTCCGTTTATGTTCCATGATGGGGATCACCTTGGCCTTGTTTTGAAACGGGAAGAATCCGGATGGGTTTTGAGTGATGAAGGTCACACGATGATGCATCTGTCATACCGGATGGAGTATAAGGATCTGACGCAGGGAAAAAGAGGGGAGATAATCGATAAGATTCTGGCAAAACATGGTATTCGTGACCGTGATGGAGAGTTTATCTGCCCGGTTCCTGATGAGCAGTATGGAGATGCCTTATTTCAGATGGTGCAGGGACTGTTGCGAGTGAGTGATATATCATTCTTATCACGGGAACATGTCAGATCTACCTTCCGTGAAGATGTTTCAGCATATATTAATGCATTACCCGGCCTCTCCGGACAGGTAACCTGGGAATGGCATGATCCGGTTCATGATCCGGAAGGGAAGTACCCTGCCGATGGGTATCTTTCGGGGTTAGATGAGCCTACCGTCCTGTTCCTGCTTCAGAATGATGACCGGGTCAGGGATGCAACCATAAACCTTCTTCAGTATGAAAAGTGGGGAATAACGGTTCATTCAGTTGCGATTTTTGAGAACCAGGAAGAGATTAACCGGAAAGCATTGGCAAAGCTTTCAGATGTCTGTGATAAGATGTTCTCAAACTTTACCGGAAACAAGGACAGGATTCGTCAGTACCTGGTACATGCATAGGAATGAATGGTATGGGTTCTCTGATAGGAATGTCCAGTAATACTTTTTTTGGTAAAGGTTTATCAAGATCTGACTTATTTGGGTTGGTTTATAAAAAATGTTTAGATGAGCTCATTGTGGATTCAGTGATTCCACTTTTTCCATTTGAAGGAGAGAAACTTTCCCGGAAAATCCTTAAGTTAACAAAGAAAGAGCAGATGCAGTGGTTTATTGAAGGGTGGATCCGGGTAGGGGTGTGAATTGAGTTGGAGTACAGTTACTATCGGTGATTTAGTCGAAAATGATTTAATAGAACTTCAAACTGGACCCTTTGGTACACAATTAAAGGCATCGGATTATACTTCAGATGGAACACCTGTCATTAATGTTCGTAATATTGGGTATCGAGTGCTAAATCCTGAAAAGTTAGAATATATACCGGAAAATGTTTTGAATCGTCTTTCTCGGCATATTTTAATTCCAGGAGATATCGTATTTGGTAGAAAAGGGGCTGTTGATAGACACTTACTTGTTACAAGTCTTCAAAATGAATGGTTACAAGGATCTGATTGTATTCGGATGAGAATTTTTTCCGACAAAATTAATCCTGATTTTCTCTCTTATTCGTTTTTATTGGATTCCCATAAAAATTGGATGTTAACTCAGTGTGGTAATAAAGCGACGATGGCATCATTAAATCAGGACGTAATAAAAAGAATCCGATTAAATCTACCCGATATTGTCACACAACGAGCAGTTGTTGATATTCTCTCAAAATACGACGACCTCATCGAAAACAACCGCCGCCGTATCCAGCTCCTCGAAGAAGCCGCCCGCCTCCTCTACCAGGAATGGTTCGTCAGACTCCGGTTTCCCGGACATGAACATACGAAGATAGTGGATGGGGTGCCGGAAGGGTGGATACAAGGAGTAATTTCTGATTTTTATGATACAACTTCAGGGGGAACACCAAGTAGAAAAAACCCGGAATATTATACTGGTGATATCAACTGGGTAAAGACACAAGAATTAGTTGGAGGGTTTATTTTTGAGACATCAGAAAAGATTACTCAAATTGCAATTAGTCAATCTGCAGCTAAGGTTTTACCAAAAAGAACTTTACTTGTTGCTATGTACGGGGCAACGATTGGGGAAATCGGGATATTGGCAGAATCGTCAGCATGTAATCAGGCATGCTGTGCAATAATTCCTAAAAAAGATTTGTCTAATGAGATATTTGCTTATTTTTTCTTTAAAGACAATAAAATGCGACTTAAATCATTAAGTCAGGGAGCAGCACAAAATAATATAAATCAACAAGTAATTCGTGAATATCCTATGATTTTACCCTCAAAAAATGTAATGTTTCAATTTTTAACTTATGTAAATCCAATAATGAATGCTGTGAAAAACCTCTCGTTAACAAATTCAAACCTAATTAAAGCTCGTGACCTCCTCCTCCCCCGCCTCATGAACGGAGTGATACCGGTATGACCCCCTACACCGAAGATCTCCTCGTCCAGCAGACCACCGCCGATTACCTTACCAATAACCTCGGGTGGGACTCTGTTTATGCCTATAACGACGAGATCCTTGGTGTAGACGGAACTCTTGGCAGGAGATCCGAAAAAGAGATCATTCTGACCCGGTACCTGAATCAGGCGCTCCGGAAGTTAAACCCGGACCTCCCTGACGAAGCATACGAGAGTGGAATCAGGCAGATATCAGAGGTCAGCTCAGCCCAGACCCTCCTTGCAACCAACCAGGAGAAGTATGATCTTCTCAAAAACGGGGTGAAGGTCAGGTACCGGAACGAGAAGAATAAAGAGAAACAGACCATCCTGAAGATATTCGACTTCGACATACCGGAGAACAACCACTTCCTCTGTGTCCGGGAAATTTGGGTAAAAGGGGATATCTACCGCAAGCGTCCGGATATCATGGGATTTGTGAATGGAATCCCGCTCCTTTTCATCGAGTGCAAGAACATGCACCGGGACCTTGAGGTTGCCTACCGAAGAAATTTCGCCGACTACAAAGACACTGTTCCCCATATCTTTTACTACAACGCCATCATCATGCTGGCAAACGGGGATAAAGCAAAGATAGGGTCGCTCACCAGCAAGTATGAACATTTCCACGAGTGGAAACGACTGAATGAACAGGACCCCGGAGTTGTTGACATGGAGACTCTGCTCAAGGGAGTCTGTGACAAGAAGAACTTCATGGATCTCTTCGAGAACTTCATCCTCTTTGACGACTCACTCGGTCCCACCGTGAAGATCCTTGGCAAGAATCACCAGTTCCTCGGCGTCAACCAGGCCATTGAAGCAGTCAAGGAACGAAAGCAGCGGGAAGGAAAACTCGGGGTCTTCTGGCACACCCAGGGCTCAGGAAAGAGTTACTCGATGGTCTTCTTCACCCGGAAGATACATCGGAAACTTGGGGGGAACTTCACCTTCCTCATCTGCACCGACCGGGACGACCTTGACGGACAGATCTACAAGACCTTTGCCGGGTGCAGACTCGTCAACCATGACAAGGATCCCTGCCGGGCATCAGACGGGAAACACCTGGCACAGCTCCTCACCGAGCACAAATCCCATATCTTCACGCTGATCCAGAAGTTTAACCAGGACGTGGACCCTGACGTCGGATACACCAGCCGGGATGATATCATCGTCATCACCGACGAGGCACACCGGACCCAGTACGGAACCCTTGCACTCAACATGAGAAATGCTCTTCCCAATGCCAGTTTCATCGGATTTACCGGAACTCCGCTCTTTAAAGATGACGAGATCACAAAACGGGT
>NZ_JAIWNS010000222.1 GCF_020216685.1 Methanospirillum hungatei
AATTGACAGGTTGCTATTGCCAAGTTCCCCGTCTGCAAGGTCTGCTTTCAGGTCGTCAAGCCCGGCGATGGTCATCCCCCTCCATCCTGGTTTGTCTGCACCACCATACGCTGCAAGAATTGTTATTCGCTCTGAGAGATCTTCTGCACCCAAAACCACCTGTGCAAGATCATCGGTTATAAGCCCCAGCTCCTGCTCAAGGGTTCCACCAGAGGCATAGAGAGCGATAAGAAGGGTGCTGTTTTCGTCAGCTGCTGCGGGGATAAAAATCGATAGAATAAAAAAAATGAGACATATCAGGAAGATGTTCTTCCCGGTATTTCCTGTGTAATGGATTAAATTACTGGTTATTCTCTTCAGGTTCCTGCAGTGCTGTGATATTGGTCTCACGCTCCATGAGTGTTATCTCGCCATTCTCTATCTGGAACAGTTGCATCCCTGCATAGTCACCAGGTTTGTTTCCATATTCGGCATAGAGTGCCTGGGCATAGATGCCGTCCGGGAGGATGTCGTAGATAAGTTTTGTATTCTCAGTTATATCGAGAACACCAATCTCAACCCACTCTCCACCGGTTTCGGTATCTTCGTCCACTCTCCATGCATACGAATACACCGTATCATTCGGTTCCAAGTCAAGGTTTTGCCGTGAGAACTGAACAATGCCATTTTGCCGGATTGTATACGGGCAGGCAACAAGCCGTGTCTCGCCGGTCCGTGGATTGATATACACGTTCAGCACCGCCGTAGTATTGAGTGAATCCCTGATCAGATCAATTTCTGACGTATACAACACCGATCCAGATGGCACTATGGATTCAAAGCTCATCCCAAGGAGTGCATAGTTGTCTTCGTCATTCATATCCTGCAGGTAGTACCAACGGCCATCCCACTGAGGCAGGGTGTACTCGCCGTTCTCATCAGGGTCAAGCGGTTCGTCACCGAGGAGAATGAGCTCGTCCCCGTCAGCATAGTAATACTCAGCATAAACGGATGCGGTGTTTGTCGGATCTTCAATAAGAAACCCCGAATCAGATCTGGTGATATCCGGCTTTTCAGTATCCTGTCCTGAAATCTCGAGGAGGTTTACAAAGAACGAGTCCCACCCCGGCGTAATCCGTGCATCATCACCCAGTTCATCATACAGGTCAGGGGTGATACGGCTCGGGGACATAATTGACAGTCCGCCAGATTCGGGAACATACTCATCATTCCGATGGTACAGGACTGTTTCATCAATACTCGTGGTAACGGCTGCTATCTCATCAGTAAGATCCGGGGTCTGGTTCCCGATAGCTTTCAGGAATGATTTGAGGTCTACTGATGTCTCTCCCCCTTCCCGGTTGTCTGATCCATATCTGGCAGGGACCTGGTATGCCTTTCCAACAACCCGGTATCCGTCAATTGACTCGGTGTAGGGCATCATTCTGGTCCCAAGACGGTCCAATGCCTGAATGAGCGCAGGGATCTTTGTAAGATCGATGACCGAGAGGGTTTTTCCGGTATCATCCCTGGTCATGTATGCATCAATAATGATCCGGCCAAGTTCTTCAAATCCAATATCTGGGTTTTCCCCAAGGGCTTTAATCCAGGTTTCATACTCCCATCCGGTCCCTGGTTCAGTCTCTTCTGATCCGATCAGGAGTATTCCGTACGGCTCCATGGCTTTGGCAACTTCAAGCGCTCCCATAAGGCAGGCGTCATACCCGATCAGGTCATATGTATTGCCGGATGCCTCAAGTGCCTGTGATATATCCGTAAGCGAAAGCTGCCCGTCGGTGACCTCATCCACACCAAAGCCATCATACCCACCGCCATGATCCCAGAATATGAGGATCTTCCGTTCAGCCGGGAAATTCTCTCCGGTCCATGAGAGGAAGTGTTGAAGGGTTTCCTTGTTACCCATGTCTGCATACGGGTCATGATACGAAACATCCTCAGTATTGCCGATCACACCGTCTGATGCATCCTCCATCAGTTCTTTGACGGTGACATAGGTAATTCCCCCAAATCCTGGCGTTTTTGATCCCCCGTACCCAAGAACAATCTGGAGATTTTGTTCGCTGGTCTCGCCATACCCGTCAAGAATCTCCGCGATATTCATGGTCGCCGATTGATAATCACTCTCCAGATCACCGGCTATCATGTAGATGACAAGGAGGTTTTGGATCAGTGCTGTCGGTCTGTCGTCCTGTATCGCTTCTCCCATCCCTGCCGGAATAATCCAAAGGAGCAGGAGAAGGATTAATATGTGTGCCGCCTTCATCGCTGTTCGTATGTTCAATAGCTTTTCCAGCTTTATTAACGCGTTTATATCATCTCCGGATGAAATACAGCCATCGCAGCGCCGATAAGTGGTGCATCTCCGTTCAGGGGGCTGAATGAACAGGGTGGCAGGTCAAGGTACCGGTCAGTATAGACAAGAGCCTGGTCAAGCAGTTCAGGATTCTTCTGGATGACCGTTCCGTCAAGGATGATACAGTCAGGATCATAGGCGACTATCACCGATGAGAGTCCCCGGCCATTCACCCGTGCAAGGGCATCCAGAAATCCGGCATATCGGTGATCAGTTGCCGAGATCCGGAGAATTTCAGGTGTCATTGTATCAGTGCAGGGAAGATCATGAGCGGTACACCACTCCCTGAAAAAGAAGGGAATTCCTCTCCCTGAAGCATACCCTTCCCAGTGACCGGAAAGACCACAGGTGCAGGTGAGGTTATAGGTCGTATCAACCGGGAAATGACCGATCTCCCCTGCGTTTCCTCCCCGCCCGGTGATGACCTTTCCATTGGTAAATATTCCGCCCCCGATACCGGTTGAGATGGTGATGTAGACAACGGTTTCATATCCCCTGCCCCCTCCGGCACAGACCTCACCCAGAACGGCTGCCCGGCAGTCATTTTGGAATATCACCGTCAGGTTGGTTGCTTCTTTGAGAGGGGCAACAATCGGGACGGTGTCAAAGGGGATGTTCGGGGGATGGTCAAGGATCCCCTCCCTGACATTGAGCGGCCCTGCTGCAGCAATGCCAAGTCCGGCAAGAGGGATATCTCCTGCAATATCTTCTAGGACTCTTGCAATGGCCAGAGGTATGTCCTCTGCTTTCCCTTTGTTCGGCGTTGGAAATTTCTCAATCCTTACAACCTTTCCGTCCTCACGAACCAGCCCGACACGGGTATTGGTTCCCCCGACATCTGCTGCACCGGCGATCCGCCCTTCACCCTGCTGCATGCTCCTCTGATGATCTGCCGTATGATGAAAAGAACCTAGTGGTATCAGGTGCCATGATAGGTCAGTTCATGGAAGGGCAGTTAGCAACTCTATTCACCGGGATTGTGGTGGTATTTCTCATCGCCGTCCTCCTCCTCATCGTCCTGTACCGGGTAAAGATCCCCTCAGTCGTTGCATTTTTAATCGCTGGGTTTCTGGCAGGACCGTCCGGTCTTGGCCTTATCACCAATGAAGAGTCTATCAGTTTCTTTGCAGAACTCGGGGTCATCTTTCTGCTGTTTACCATCGGTCTTGAGTTTTCCGTATCACGGATCTTCAAATCAAGGCGATATGTCCTTATCGGAGGGATGGTTCAGGTATTGTCCACCATCCTCATCTTCACCGCCCTTATGCAGATTACTGGGATGGACCTTGCCCATGCCTTCTTCTGGGGTATGCTGGTCTCCTTGTCATCAACGGCCATCGTGATGAAGGTGCTTGCTGATCGGATGGAGGTTGATAGTCCGCATGGGAGGGCAACGCTTGGTATTCTCATCTTCCAGGACCTGATCGTCATTCCCATGGTCATGATTACCCCCGTCCTTGCCGGCACAACTGATACGGATGTCTCCCTTGCCCGGCTTCTTATCGGGAGTTTTGTCATCATCGCGGTGGTGTATGTTGCTGCAAAGTATGTGGTCCCGGCTCTTCTCCTTCATGCGGCCAGGCTCAAGAATCGTGAGATGTTCCTCTTCATCGTTATGGGGACCTGTCTTATCGTTGCATACCTGACCAGTGAGTTCGGGCTGTCGATGGCCCTTGGTGCATTCCTTGCCGGTATTATCATATCAGAGTCGGAGTACAGCACCCATGCGATGTCCAGTATCCTCCCGTTCCGGGATCTGTTTACCAGTTTCTTCTTCATATCCATCGGGATGATCTTTAACCTTCAGTTCTTCATAGAAAACCCGCTTATTATCGCAGAGCTGGTCCTGCTGGTCATCGGGGTAAAATATGCGACCGGAACTCTGGCATCCCTGCTGGCAGGTCTGGCCCCCCGGGCCTGTGTGATGACCGGGATCTCCCTTGCCCAGGTTGGAGAGTTCTCCTTTGTCCTTGCGACAACCGGAACCTCGCTTGGGTTTTTCGCCCAGGACTCCTTTCAACTCTTCCTTGATGTGTCAATCGTAACCATGGGTGTTGCTCCGCTCCTCATGGGGTTATCAGGGAAGATTGCAGCCCCGCTCTCCTCTCCCCTCTGCCGGATCATGCCAGACCGGAGCCATGTGGTGGAGACCGAAGAGCAGGGGCCGGAGGATCACATCATCATCGTCGGATATGGTCTGAACGGGAAGAACGTGGCAAGATCAGCAGATATCGCCGGTGTTCCCTATCGGATCATTGAGATGAATCCTGATACTGTACGAGACGAGAAGGCGAAAGGAAAACCGATTATGTTCGGGGATGCAGCCCAGGGTGAGGTGCTGAAAAAGGCCGGGATAGCAAAGGCCCGTGTTCTGGTCATCGTCGTCAATGATCCCTTTAGCACTCAGCAGATTGTCCAGACAGCACGGATGCTCAATCCGGCCATTCATATCATTGTCAGGACCAGGTACATGGGAGAAGTCGCCACCCTTATGGATCTTGGTGCTGATGAGGTCATCCCTGAGGAGTTTGAGACGGCGGTTGAGATCTTTACCCGGATTCTATACACCTACCTGATACCGACAAGCGAGATTGACCGGCTGGTCAGTGAGATTCGGGCAGGCGGATACCAGATGCTCCGGAGTATTAACACTCCTTCCTACTCGTTTGATGACCTTCGGGTTTTAGTGCCTGATGTGGAGATACGGACAATCCGGATTGCTGATGATTCACAGTACGCCGGAAAAATGCTGAAAGAGACGATGATCCGGAGTCAGTATCAGGTATCGATCGTTGCCATCCGGAGAGGTCAGCAGATGACGGTCAGTCCGGGTGGAGATGAGATGCTCTGTGGAGGGGACCTGGTGATGGTCCTTGGAAGTCCGGAGGATATTATCAGGGCATTTTCTGCCTGATTTTTCAGTCTATTCTGTATCGATAAACCTGATTGCGTCCTGGAATGCATGCGGTCCGGAAAACCGTCTCATCTCCTGCAGATCATCAGAGACGATGATAACCGGCCGGCCGTTGGTTACCGCAAAGGTGAGGGTGCATTCCCGGTATTCACCAATGGAGATCCCCTGTGGCAACACCGATGCCGGTGTGAATGCAAGGATCTCACATGCATCATCAAAGGGCTGCTCCTGGAAGAAGTAGTAGAAGACCTGCCAGGCGTTGAGCAGATCAGAAACGACAATGGCATCCCTGACTGCCGGTTCAAGGGCGGTCAGACGCATCCGGGTGCAGACAACATCCTCGTCACAGTCCTCGAGGATTCTATCCACGATATCAGAGAGTACTGCAAAGGGGATGGATTCATCATTCATACTTTACGTATAAGACCTGTGAGAAAAAGGGGTTTATGGGTTTTCCAGGCATTGATTTTCCGATCAGAGGATCCGGTATCCTGTGGTAACCCGTGCAGTTACTTCAACCGATCCCGGTTCTATAGGAGTAGACGGGGCTCCTGCAGCCATCTGTACAGATCGGGAGTCCTGGTTGTAATAGACCGGCGGCTGGTAACTTTCATCCACGGTGACTTCGTGAACATCTCCAAGTGTCTTGCCCATGGCAGCCATAACGGTCTCAGCATCTGCCTGTGCCTTCTTCACCGCGATGGCTAGGGCTTCCTTCCGAAGATCTGCGGTCTTCTGCTGGCTTAAGGTAAACTGAAGGGAACTTACGGAGTTTGCACCTGCGGCAACGGCAAGGTCAATGAGATCTCCAACCCGGTCAATCTTCTCTGTCTCGATGGAGATGGTGTTTGACACCTGGTAGATGGTGACGTTGTCACCGTACTTTGCTTTGAGGGCGTCATCCGGGTAGTATACTTCAGAGATGTAGTAAGAGGTGGTACCAATCTCCCGTCCGGTCAGGTTCCCCTTGGAGGGATCCCGAAGAGCGGACATGACGGTTTCCATCTTCCGTGCATTCTCTTTTTGTGCCGCCTTTACATCAGGATTCTTTGTCACAACGGTGAGTTCAATCTGAACCCGGTCAGGGGTCGCTTTGATGGTCCCGCTTCCGGTGACGTGAATGAGCGGGATGCCATCGTCTTTTGTCTCCGTGGCACTGACGGATATCGTACTGGTGATCAGGACGATGAGCACCAGGCCGGTGATAAATGCGTTCCTGTGCATACCAACAGAGTTGAATGCTATCCTCATACCCTTTCCTGTGACTTCAACAAAGTTGGTAATTATCAGGGGGAAGTACTCATGGCAGTTGAGAGGTAATATGTGGGAATAGTGAGAGACGAGGATATCGACTGGACAGTATATCACCTGATAATAGGAAATCCAGGATGTACCTGTGAGACACTTATTGAACAGACCGGCTATGCCCAGGATATCGTCAATGCGTCACTAGCGCGGCTGAAGCGGTATTGTCTTGTGGATATCCGGGATAATGCCTGGCGTGCCTGCTCAACGGAGGAGATTGTGCTTAAACACCAGATGGCGGATATATTTTCAGACGGGCTTGAATTATCTGGCGGGGTAATCAGGTACAGGCCTGCCGGAGAGGAGAAGAAATGATAGTTGTTCTGAGGATTGGTCACCGGCCCCAGCGGGATATGCGGGTTACCACTCATGTTGGTCTTACAGCACGGGCTCTTGGTGCAGACGGGATGTATATTGCTGCAGATGATCGCGGTGTTGTGACAAGTATCCGGGATGTTGCCGACCGGTTTGGTGGCGAGTTCTTTGTTGAGGACAAAGTCGGCTGGAACTCGTGTATTAAGAGGTGGAAACAGGATGGCGGGGTCGTGGTCCATCTTACCATGTTTGGCCTGAACCTGCCTGATGTCGAAGAGGAGATCAGGACAAAGGAGAAGATACTGGTCATTGTCGGTGCAGAAAAAGTTCCGGGCGATCTCTACCAGATGGCTGATTACAACGTGGCGGTCACAAACCAGCCACACTCTGAGATTGCAGGGCTTGCGGTGTTCCTTGATCATATCGCTCCGAATGCACTGCATCGTGAGTTTCCGGGGGCTAAAGTCCGGGTGTATCCGAATGCATGCGGTAAAACGGTGGAAGAACTCTGAAGCGGATTCTCGTGGCCGGATTCTCGACCCGGCATGTTGTGTTATCTGCCATCCGGGCCGGGTATGAGGTCTGTGCGGTTGATCATTTCTGTGATGCCGATCTCCGGAAACATA
>NZ_JAIWNS010000223.1 GCF_020216685.1 Methanospirillum hungatei
GATGGCATCTGCAGAGGAGGTGCTCTGCCGGCAGTTTGGCATTTCAAATCCGGAGGATCTGCCCTGTGCCGGTTATCCGGCAGGAACCATCGCGGCGGGGGCTGCCCTGGCCTATGCCCAGAAGACCCAGTTTGATTCATTATCCCATATCAGGTCGGTCCACCGGTCAGATATCGGCTCACACCTGGTCCTTGACGCTGTCACATTACGGAATCTGGAGGTCCTGCAGAATATCCGGGACCGGACCGAAGAAGGAACCCTTGTTGCAACCATCGATCTGACCCTGACCCCGATGGGCCGCCGTCTCCTCCGCAAAAGGATTGCTGCACCCCTCCTGGATCCGAACGTAATAAACCGCCGGCTTGATGCGGTATCATATTTCATTGACCGGTCAGCTGTCAGACATGATGTCCGGACCCGCATCCACCGGTTCCCGGATCTTGAGCGGATTGCCGGGAGGATCAGTTATGGGAATGCAAGCCCCCGGGATCTGGTAACCCTTGCTATAGCGAATGATGCGGTAGAGAGCCTCAAATCCATCTTCTCTACAGAGGACGGTATTCCTGACGAACTATCCGGTGCAATCGCCGGTATCAGGGACATCACCCCTCTGGCCGACCTTATCACAAGAGCAATTGTCCAGGATCCACCAGCCCTTATCAGGAAAGGGGGGGTGATACAGGACGGGTATCATGAGGAACTTGATCACCTCCGGACCATCTCACGAAACGGGAAACAATGGATCGCAGACCTTGAGCAGCAGGAGAAGGAACGAACCGGGATAAAATCCCTGAAAATAAAATATAACGCAGTATTCGGGTACTACATCGAGATAACCAAGGCAAATCTTGCCAGTGTTCCGGATGATTATGAACGCCGCCAGACAACTGCAAACGGGGAGCGGTATACCGTCCCGGCACTTCGCGAGATGGAGTCCCAGATAGCAACGGCTGACGAGCGGTTGCAGAGTCTTGAAGAGGAGATTTTCAGGGATATCATCGAAAAGGCAAATCAGGAGGTACCTGCTCTTCAGGAGATAGCCCAGGCGGTCGGGAAGATTGACCTCTATGCAGGACTTGCAGAAATAGCACTCAAAAACCAGTATGTCAGGCCTGAACTTGTCGATGAACCCACCCTTCTGATCCGTGAAGGCCGTCATCCGGTGGTGGAGAACAGTATTGGCGGGGGTTTTGTCCCCAACGATGCAGAGCTCTCGGCAGGAAAAGACCAGATCCTGATCATCACCGGGGCCAATATGGCCGGAAAGTCGACCTATATGCGGAGTGTGGCCCTGATCATCATTCTTGCCCAGATGGGAAGTTTTGTCCCGGCGACCTATGCCAGGATCGGGGTCGTTGATCGGGTATTTACCAGAGTCGGAGCATTTGATGACCTTGCCTCCGGACAGAGTACCTTTATGGTTGAGATGATGGAGCTTGCAACCATCCTCAACCATGCTACGGAGAAAAGCCTCGTCATATTGGATGAGATCGGCAGAGGGACCAGCACCCTTGACGGGTACTGTATCGCAAAAGCTGTCCTTGAGCACCTTCACGGCAAGAGGTCAAAGGGGCCGCGATGTCTTTTTGCGACCCATTTCCACGAGATAGTGGGGATAGAAGCTGACCTCAGACGTGTCCGGAACTGTCATTTCGCGGTAAAAGAGACGGACAAGGACGTCATATTCCTCCGGAAACTGGTTCCCGGCGCTACTGACCGGAGCTATGGTATTCATGTGGCCGAGCTTGCCGGTGTTCCGGCTTCGGTTGTGAGCAGGTCTGAAGAGCTGATAAAACGGATCATGAGCGGTGAGGATCCGATGGGCGGTGGTGTCAAACGGTACACCCAGATGATCCTTCTTGATGCCGGGACAGAACCGGTCAAAAAGGCCGGGCCGGATCCTCTGCGGGAAGAACTTTGCTCACTTCAGGTCAATGAGATCACACCGATGCAGGCACTTCGTATCCTTGCCGATCTGCAGGAGAAGGCACGACACCTATGACCACCCCTGCCCCGGTCATCCAGATCCTTGATGAATCAACCGTCCACCTGATCGCTGCCGGTGAGGTGGTGGACCGTCCGGTCTCCATCGTCAAAGAACTGGTCGAGAATGCAATTGACGCGGCATCATCCAGAATAACGGTGGAACTCTCTACCGCCCATGGCGTGATATCCCGCATCCGGATTACTGATGACGGAGTCGGCATCCCTTCAGACCAGGTCAGGATTGCTTTTCTTGCCCATGCCACGAGCAAGATCAGGACCGGTGATGATCTGCTCTCCTGTCGGACACTTGGATTTCGGGGCGAGGCACTCGCAAGCATAGCGGCAGTCTCCTACGTGACGATGGTGACAAAGCCGAAAGAGTCAGAGGCAGCAATCTGCTTTCGGATCACAGGGGGAGAGGTCGTCGAATGCACCGAGACCGGGGCACCGAACGGGACCTCGATAACGGTTGAAGAGGTGTTTTTTAACACACCTGCGAGGCGCAAGTTCCTAAAAAGCCTGCAGACTGAGGTTGCCCACATCACATCCCTTCTTGAGTCATTTGCATGTCTGTACCCGGGTATCACCTTCAGGTACCTCGTAAACGGGATTGAAAAATTCTCAACCCATGGAGGGTCTGATCTTTCTGATATCTTCCGGGCGCTCTACCCGTCTGATGCAGGGATGATGATTCCAATCCGCGGTGAGGATGGAAACACTGTCGTCACCGGTCTTATCTCCCTCCCGAAACTGGTAAAGCAGAATAGGCAACGGTTTCTTATTGCCGTGAACGGTCGGCTTGTTCAGTCTCCTGCGATGATATCTGCGGTAAAACGGGCGTATGGCTCCCTGATACCCGGCAATGTATGGCCGGTTGCGGTTCTGATGCTTGCGGTCCCTCCGGCAGAGGTGGATGCAAATATCCATCCGACCAAGCGTGAGGTCAGATTTTCTGCAGAACGAAAAATCCTAGATCTGCTTGTCCGGACGGTCAGACGGGCCCTTGACGATGCAGATCTGCTTGACCTTCCTGCAGGACCGGATGAAGATGCGCAGATCTCTCTCTCTGACCTTCCTTCTCCGGTACCAGCTCCAATCCGGTATGGATCTGTCGCAGCAGCACCGGTTACGAGGCAGGTATGTGAAGCAACCCTTGCCGGGTACCGGACCACGTCTCGTCAGCTCCTGCAGACCCGGTTACAGGAGAGTGCCGATGAAGCTACGAAGGATGAGCGGTTCCCCCAGCTCTTCTGGATTGGGCAGGTCGGCGGGACATACATTATTGCAAGTGATAAGACCGGAGCATTATTCCTCATCGATCAGCATGCGGCCCATGAACGGGTCAGGTACGATCAATTAAAGCAGCAGGAGTCTTTGCACCTGAAAACCCAGGAACTGATTGCCCCGGTCGTGCTCACCCTGAGCCCCTCCGAGGCCGGACTTATCCCTTCAGTTCTTCCGGTTCTCTCCGATGAAGGGTTTATTATTGAGCCCTTTGGTCAGGATACCTGGTGTGTCCGGGGGGTTCCGGTGGTCCTTGGGAGGTATGAGGATCCTGAAACGGTCAGGGAGATAATCGGAACGATCCTTTCAGAGGATGAAGGGCCGGTTCGGTTAAAAGAGCAGGTTCTCCGGCTGGTTGCATGCAGGAGTGCGGTAAAAGCCGGAGCAGTGCTCACCCCTGAACAGGGGATGGATATACTAAATCAGTTGTCACAGACCGCTGATCCCTGGACCTGTCCACATGGCCGGCCGACGATAATCTCGTTCTCATGTCAGGAACTCGGGAAGATGTTTAAGAGGGTATGACATCTGAAACGTTGTGTTATTCAATAAAACGATGAAAATTACTATAGATTCCGTCATGAGAGCTTTTTATATCCGGTTTGATGAATCACCAATTGTGAGTTCTGAAGAGGTTAAACCGGGATTAGTTCTGGATTATGACAAAGATAACAGGATTGTTGGGATCGAACTTCTCAATTTGGATCAGGAGATTATGAGTGATCTTATGAAAAATTTCTCAATAGAAACAAAGTAATGTCTGATAAAATGAGTCATAACGGAGAAGAGGAGGACTATTCCATCATCCGACAACCTCATTGTCCCAATAAATTATCAATTTCATCATCGGTGAACCCCAGTTGCCGAAGAACAATCAGCATATAATGAGAAGAAAACTCATCTTTTGCCATAACCACCGTTGCATGATATGTTATCCCCTTGGATATTCTCTTAAATATTGCATGGCTCGTCCCGCGCTGACAAATTAACCGTGCATTGCCTTTAGCCAGCAGGGCCACAAATTTCCTGCTTGGCATTGGTGGTATCTTATGCGGCACAGGGATCGGAGATTGTTATTTTTTTAGAAAACAGACGATCATTTGAATGAGAGGACCCAAAATCTCCAATAAGAAACTCTCTGAGGAGGTCCAACGAGACTGGCTTTATTTCATCTTCTATTCTTTCTTCTTTGACGAAAGAAAGGTACTCTTGGCATGCTTCCTGAAGCATTCTGGTTGCTTCCTCAATAGTATCTCCCTGACTGGCAACATTGAGTTCAAGACAAAGACCTACATAAAAATCTCCAGATTTTTTAATTAATCCCGTGTATGCACAAGTCATAAGTCCTTATCTCATGATGAACTACATATCTGTGATTACTACAATCATGTAATATTTCCGTATAAAAAATCTGTGCCATCTGGTATTACTCATGATTCAGCCTGAACGCATTACTTCATTCAATAATCAGGAACCGAAGGGTTCGTACATCCTCTACTGGATGCAATCAGCGGTCAGGACCAGATATAACCATGCCCTTGAATATGCAATTGAACGATCAAACGAACTAAAAAAACCTCTCATCGTCGTCTTCTCTCTTGACCTCTCCTATCCTGAAGCAACACCGGTCCATTACCGGTTTTTATGGGACGGTCTTCAGGACGTGAAGCGTTCTCTCTCCGAGCGGGGAATCGGATTTCAGATCCTCTTCGGGAGTCCGGTCGATATCATTCCCCGGATTGTAGACGATGCATGCATGATGGTGACTGATCAGGGCTGGACAAGGCTTCAGCGGGAATGGAGGCAGAAGGTCATTGATTCCGTCCCGTGTATGGTGGCGATTGTTGAGACCAACCTGATCGTGCCGGTTCATGTTGCATCACCAAAAGAAGAATGGTCGGCAGGAACATTCAGACCAAAAATTACCCGGCAACTCCCCGCCTTTCTGCACCCTCTCACCCCAAGGCATGTTCAGGTAGAGTCCACGGATTATCAGCCATTCACGGAGATTCCGTCCGCACCAAAGCGCGAGTTTAACCAGGAACATGTCTCCGACGATACTTCTTCTCAATCCCTTCCCGGAGGAGAGACTGCTGCAGATCATTATCTCTCTGTTTTTCTCTCCGGCACCATCGACCGGTACGAAGCCACCCATAATGATCCGACAGCCCGTGCAACATCGTATTTGAGCGCATACTTACATTTCGGCCATATTTCTCCACTTGATATCGCCCTCCGGGTGATGGAACATCCCGGACCGGGAATCCATGCGTTCCTGGAACAACTCATCGTTCGGAGGGAGTTATCACACAATTTTGTCTGGTATAATCCCCGGTATGATCAGTACGAAGGCCTTCCGGAATGGACGAGGAAGACCCTTGGGAAACACCGGACTGATACACGGGAGTATTCATACACACTTGCGGATTTTGAGCAGTGCAGGACTCATGACCGGGCATGGAATGCGATGCAACTCTCGATGAATCGGACCGGGTACCTGCATGGGTATCTGCGGATGTATTGGGGAAAGAAGATCCTTGAATGGACCGAAACACCTGAAGAGGCGTATTCCATTGCCCTTTCTCTCAATAACCGGTATGAAATGGATGGACGGGACCCGAACGGGTTCTGCGGGGTTGCCTGGTGCTTTGGGAAACATGATCGGCCGTGGAAGGAACGGGCAGTATTCGGGACTATCCGGTTCATGAATGAGGCCGGGCTCAGGCGGAAGTTCAGGCTGGATGGGTGGGTGGATCGGACGTTCGAGTTATACACCTGATCGGTCCGTTTCTCTTATTCAAGGCCCCTGGTAAGACCATACTCGTGTGCAATCCTGATTGCCGTCGCCACTTCTTCAGGTGATACCCGGCGGAGAAGGGAAGCATACTCGTCAGGACAGGATCTTCTGATATCACCTGCAGGATGGTATTGGTCCATGATATTAAGCCAGGTATTCAGGGAGATCTGATCAGCAATGAACCGGATGATTTTCTCTGTCTCCTCACTTCTTCCGGGGAGGAGAAGGTGCCGGATGAGAAGTCCGTGTGTTGCAATACCGTTCTCAAGGGTAAGGTCACCCACCTGACGATGCATCTCACACAGGGCGGCCTTACAAATCTGCGGGTAATCAGGTGTCTGTGCCAGTATCCTGCCTGTCTGTTCATCCGCAAATTTAAAATCCGGCATATAGATGTCGATGATTCCTTCAAGAAGCCGGAGTGTGTCAATGTCTTCATATCCACTCGTGTTGTAGACAAGCGGGATCTGAAGCCCGGTATCCATTGCGATCAGAAGTGCTTTCAGGATTGCCGGGAGCTGGTGAGTCGGGGTGACCAGGTTGATATTATGACATCCCTGTTCCTGAAGATGGAGATATATGTATGCAAGATCCGGTTCGGTTATTTCCCTCCCCATCCGCTCATGGCTGATCTCATAGTTCTGACAAAACCGGCATCCCATGGTGCATCCGGTAAAGAAGATGGTCCCTGATCCCCTGGTCCCAGAAATTGGTTGTTCTTCGCCGAAATGCGGGCCAAATGAAGCCACATAGGAATGGATACCGGTCCTGCAGTATCCATACTCCCCATCGGAGCGTAGGGCTCTGCAGTGACGGGGGCAGAGGATGCAGGGTGAAGAACGTTCCTCTATTGTGTGTATCCGGGAAATGAGAAGGTCACGGGAGATAGTGAGGTACCCTGGGCTTGTCATCTGTCAGGGGTATAGTCACCATGTCAGGAGAAAAAAATTGAGATCAGATTCTTGCAGGTTTTTAGGATTTAAATTTAGATCTTATCTTTTCCGGCAATGTAGTTCAGCGGCTTTAGTCTCTTGCCCCTGACAACATCAAAACCCTGGGTTCGTTTCAGGCGCTTCACTTCATCCTGTAGTTCTTCAATAATCCCAAGTAATCGGTTTACCAAAGCCGGGTCAGAATTCGAACTGATTATATCATGGGTAATTTCTTTCAGATATTCAGAATTTTCAGTTTTCATAAAAATATTCGTGTATACAAATGGTTGCTGTGGATAAGTAGATTTGGATACTGTGAGATCCAGACTGATTTTACGTACATAATCCATGGTAATTGGACTTTTCGTGTCTGATTGTTCAATGAGTGAGAGATGTAATTGATTGCAATAACCTGAAGATTGTGAGGATATAACTAATATTCAGGGTTTCTGCTGACTGGTTCCATGAACGAATTTTTTGACTCTGATGATCC